>JAUSMY010000037.1 GCA_030646035.1 Thermodesulfovibrionia bacterium
CAAGCCTTTAAAGATCATAGTGCTTGGGTTGCGCTATATATCCAACTTCACTGACTTTGATCCATTCATGTATGAAGAGGATGTTGAACTTCAGTACTCATTGGATGAAGCGGATATCAGGAGTGCTGATCTCATCATCATCCCCGGATCAAAAAATACAGTGAGCGACCTCATTCTCTTAAGAGAGCACGGCATTGAAGATTCTGTAAAGTCAGCGGTTAATAAAGGATGTATGCTTGTCGGGATATGCGGCGGTTATCAGATGCTTGGCCAGAAGATACTTGATCCTTATGGTGTTGAAAGCGGATCAAATGAAATTGATGCCATGGGGCTTCTTGACACTGTTACAACATTTGACAAGACAAAGACTACATGTCAGGTGGAGGCGCAGTATACAGCAGGGTTTAGGGATTGGGGATCAGGCGTCAGTGGAAAATTAAAAGGCTATGAGATCCATATGGGTCATACAACAGGTGATATCGGGTTATTTGAATTGAAAAGATTTGATAACTCTGAGCTTATCTCCGACGGCTCTGTAAAGGGCAATGTATGGGGCACTTATATGCACGGCATCTTTGATAATGATGACTTTCGCACCGCTTTGCTGAACTCGATCAGGAAGAAAAAAGGGCTGCCGGTTCAGGAGACAGGTTTTAATTACCACATAAAGAAAGAGCAAGCCATAGACAGGTGGGCTGGTATCCTGAAGAAGAGTGTTGATGTCCGCTTTATGCTCAGGCAGGTCGGAATGGAAGATCGCATGGCTAAGGATAAATAATGACAGAGGTGATCGTTCTGACAGCAGCATATGTATTGGACTTGATGATCGGCGATCCACAGTGGTTCCCGCATCCTGTGAGGATAATCGGATGGGAAATTGAAAAGATGGAAAGGATATTAAGTTATAAGGAACATGTCACAGAGAGGATGGAGAAGTTTGCAGGAATCCTTCTCGTGATAATCATAATCAGCTCGACTTACGGATCCTTTTATTTCTTAAACTCATTTCTGATAAATACAGATCTGCCGAAGACGGTTTCTTATCTTGCATTTGGTTTTCTTATATATCTGACATCAACAACCCTCGCTACCAATGACCTTATTAGATCCGGCAAGGCTGTAGTTGCCGCTGTGACCGCAGGCGACAAAGAAGGCGCAAGAAAGAAGCTCAGACTTATTGTCGGCAGAGACACAAAAGAGCTTGATGACAAAGGCATATTAAAGGCGGTCATTGAGACGCTTTCTGAAAATACTTCAGACGGAATAATCGCTCCGATCTTCTACTTTGCGATAGGAGGCCTGCCGCTGGCGATGACATACAAAGCGGTCAACACGCTTGATTCAATGGTCGGCTACAGGAATGAGAGGTACAAGAACTTCGGATGGGCGTCTGCGAGATTGGATGATATCGTCAATTTTATCCCAGCGAGAATTACAGGCATGCTGATCGTGATGGCAACATTTATTCTGAAGATGTCAGCCACAGCCGGTCATCTGTCATTGAGAACCATGCTCCGCGACGGCAGGAAACATTTAAGCCCGAACAGCGGGATACCTGAGGCTGCAATGGCAGGCGCGCTCGGCATCAGGCTCGGAGGCCCTTCATTTTACGCAGGCATGCTTGTGGAGAAGCCTTACATAGGCCTAGAGGAAAAGTCAGAGGTTAAAGAAGATGTGTCTTATCTTAATGCTTCAGAGAATGCATTATCTATTGTTAAGATCACATCCCTGCTCGGCTTTGGCATTGCGCTGATGCTTCTGTATCTGAGGACTGCTATATGAAAACGATTACTCCAAATTCGCTGGAACATGGAGGGAATATCTACAGGATAGCTGAAGAACTTGGCGTTTCTGAAAGCAGGCTCATTGATTTCAGCGCATCCATCAATCCTCTCGGCATTTCAGACAAGGTGAAAGACGTTATCAACAGAGAACTGAATGGTCTGGTTAATTATCCCGATCCTGACACAAAGATGTTGAGGCATAAGATTGCCGAACATAATGGCATTGACCCTGAGACGATCATCTGCGGCAATGGCAGCACGGAGCTTATTTATCTTATACCGCGTGCGCTAAAGCCAAGGAAAGTTTTGATCCCTGCGCCGACATTTTCAGAATATGAGAGGGCGTGCAGATTGAGTTCAAAGTTAAGAGTTGAGAGCTATGAGTTAAAGAAAGAGAATGGTTTTGAGGTAATTCCAGATAAGTTTATCAAAGCTATGCAGGGCTGTGACATGGCTTTCCTCTGCAACCCGAACAATCCGACAGGGCATCTTTTAGAGAAACATGATGTCTTGATGATCGCTGAGGCGGCAAAGAAGATGAAATGCTATCTTATTGTTGACGAGGCGTTCATTGATTTTGTGCCTGAAGGATCGGTGATCCGGGATGTTCAGGAGAATCCATATCTGATCGTACTTCGGTCAATGACAAAGTTTTACGCGCTTACAGGCTTAAGGATCGGGTACGGGGTTTTTCACAAGGACTTAATTGAGAGGATCAAAGAATTCAAAGAACCCTGGACAGTAAATCATCTTGCCCAAAAGACGGCAATCGCCGCTATCGCAGATGATGAGTATGCGGTTGAAACACATGATTTGATAAAGAGAGAAAAAGAATTTCTCGAAAAGAGTTTTCAGGAATTAAATATTAAGTACTTGCCGTCAAGTGTGAATTATTATTTATTAAAAATGGAAAATCCTGAAAGAATAGTTTCAGCGTTAAACGCAAAAGGTATTCTCGTCAGGGATTGTTCAAATTTCAGAGGGCTTGAAGGCTCTTATATCAGGGTTGCTGTTAAATCACGAAGCGATAATGAAATGCTCTTAAAAGAGCTTTCCAAATTAAGGTAAAGGAGCGTTATGGAGATAATCATAATTGCGGCGCACGGCAGTCCGTCAAAAGAGGCAAGCAATGTCGAGGATATTGCTGAACGCCTTCACAGGATGATACACACTGAATGCAATAAAGATTGTGTGAGGATTGCGTATCTTCAGTTCAATAAACCGACCATAACAGATGCGATAGAGAGGGCTGTTGAAGACGGTGCAGACAAAATAATAATTCACCCATTCTTCTTAAGCAGCGGCATTCATGTGACAGAGAGTATTCCAAAAATAATCAAGGAAGCAGAAGATATATATCCTGATGTGAAGTTCATTTATACAGAGCCGCTCGGCTTTCACAATAAACTGGCTGAGGTGGTACTTGAAAGGATAAAGACTGTTACTGATATAAAATCAGATTAGAAAAGGGGGTGAATTGTTTGAAGAAGGCGAAGAAGGTAAAGAAAGTTCAGGCCATCTCTTATCATATGAAGTGCGCCACGACCGCTAACGGCCTGACGCATTTTGTCATGTACGGAGACGTGCCTAAGAAGAAGATGCCGTTATAGGATTTATTCAGCAGGGGCGTATTTCAATGCGCCCCTGCAGGATGCCGAAAATGAATGCTGATAACCCAAAAGGAGATTTTATAAAAGCAATGAAACCAACTAACCGCGGACTCTCATTCTCTGATATTGATGCTGACTGGAAACTGGCGCTTGATCCTGACAATATATTCTGGAGCGTATTGCCGAAAAATAACAACGACTTTATGCTTCCCCAGGATTTGATAGACCTCTATAAAAAAGAGATGAAACACCTCGATACTGAGATGCATAATTTCAGGTTCAATGAGCCTTTGAACTGCATATACATTGACCCGACAGACAGGTGCAATGCCAACTGTCCTTACTGCTACATACCTGCAAAAATAAGACAGCATGGAACGCAGATGACTGCCGAACAGCTTGATACAGTCCTCAGCAAGGTTGAGGCCCATTTTGAGGGCGCAAAGAAAAAACCGGTGATCGTATTTCACGCTGCCGAGCCGCTTCTTGTAAAAGATATTCTCTTTGGCGCGATCAAAAAGTATCACAAGAAGATGCTCTTCGGCATACAGACCAATGCGCTTTTGCTTGAAAAAGAGGATGTGGATCTCATAAAGAAGTATCGCGTTGGTATCGGAATTTCTCTTGACGCTTCAACTGCCGAAGTCAATAACCGCTCCCGCGTTTCAAGAGAGGGCGAGGGGAATTTTAAAAAGGCTGTGCAGGCGATCGACTGGTTTAAAGGATATGAGGGGCTTAATGTTATCTGCACCGTTAATACATTCAACGTAGATAAACTCTCTGAGCACGTTAAATTCCTCCATAAGAAAAAGGTGCCGATGGTGCTTCTTAATCCTGTCCGTGTGACACAGAAGCGCTCTGACAAGGTAAAGCCTGATGACAAGGTCTTTGCGCAGAACCTGATAAAGGCTGTTGATACAGCGATGGAGCTTACAAAGAAGACGAAACAGCAGATCGTTATCGGCAACTTTGCAAATGTATTACTGGCTATCATATCGCCGACCGCAAGGCGCATGATGTGCGACATATCTCCATGCGGAGGCGGCAGGACCTTCCTCACTGTAACTGCGGACGGAGCGATGGTTCCATGCGGCGAATTTATCGGCATGAAGGAGTTCTCAGGCGGAAACATCTTCAAGACATCGATCGCAAAAGCGATGGACTCAAAGCCCTTTAAAGAGATAAGATCAAGAATGGTGGAGAATATTGAAGAATGCGATGTCTGCGACTTCAGGCACATCTGCGGCTCGCCCTGCCCGGCTGAAATGTACGCCCGAGGCAATATCAATAAGAAGGCTGTCTTCTGTGATTTCTATAAAGAGATGATCGTGCACGCCTTTAAGATGATCGCTCAGGACAATGTGAAATATCTCCTGCGCAGTGATTCCATGGATCAGATGGCGTATGAGTATCAGTATTAGCAGGAGAGAAGATGACCGATAATGACCTGACACTCCTTAAGAAATGGTTTTCAGATTACACATCCTCTTTCCATTCATTCAACAAGGGAGATGATAACAACTATAAACTTAAGATCGAACATACCCTGAATGTATGCGAAAACATAGTCTATATTTCAAAAGGAGAGTCATTAAGCAATAACACAATTCTTCTTGCCGAGACGATCGGCCTCTTTCATGACATAGGCCGGTTCCGCCAGTTTAAAGAATATAAAACCTTTATGGACAGCAGGTCTGTTAATCACGGCCTTCTGGGGGCTGAGACATTGATCAGCGAAAAGACCTTGACCCTTCTTCCTGATAATGAACAATCCCTTATCACGCAGGCCGTAAAATTCCATAACGCGTTTGCCCTCCCTGACCTGAAAGGCCGGGATATATTATTGCTGTTAAAGCTGATACGCGATGCTGACAAGATAGATATATTTCGTGTCTTTATAGATTATTATGAAAGCAGCGATGATGAGAGGGCCTCGGCAGCGGCACATGGACTTCCAGACAATTCTGAATATTCAAAAGAGCTGCTTGATAGTATCTCTTCAAAAAAGCACATCTCGTATTCCGACCTTAGGACCTTAAATGATTTTAAGCTTATGCACCTTTCATGGGCATATACCCTGAATTTTTTAAGTTCATACAGATTATTAAAAAACAAAAACTATATAAATAGGATAATTCAGCATCTGCCGCAGACAGAAGAGATATTAAAGACTGGAGACCTGGTGCTTGAGCATCTCAGGCAGAGAGTGGATGAGGACAGGGCATGAACCGGATATGAAAATATTAAACCGCGCTTTACAATCCATATTCCATTAAATTACACTTATACTTCCATTATATTTTAATGTATTTTCTTATCAAGGAGGAATTATGTACAGGGAACAGATAAAAGTATTAGACTGCACCATCCGTGATGGCGGTCTTATAAATAAGCACAATTTTGACCACAGGTTTGTGCGCGAGGTGTATAAGGCGATCTCAGCTGCAGGCGTGGATTACATTGAGATAGGATATAAGAATTCCAAGGACTATTTCTCTCCGGATGAATACGGGCCGTGGAAGTTCTGTGATGATGATGTGATCAGAAAAGTTATAGACGGGATAGAATCAAAGGCCAAGATCTCCGTCATGGTGGATGTGGGACGCGTTCATCTTGATGATATAAAGCCTGCTGACCAGAGCCCTATAGATGTTATAAGAACTGCTACTTATGTAAAAGGCATAGACAAGGCTATTTACATGTGCAACCATTTTGCAGACAAGGGTTATGAGACCGCCATCAACATAATGGCCATATCAAAAGACAGGGGGCCTGAGCTTGATGAGGCGCTCCATCAGATAGAGGAAGAGAGCAAGGCTGATGTTGTTAATATTGTCGATAGTTTCGGATCCTTATATCAGGAAAATATTGAGGAACTGGTCAAAAGGTTCAAGTCGATAATCAAGACGAAAGAGATCGGCTTTCACGGCCACAACTCCATGCAGCTTGCATTTTCAAACACAATAGAGGCGATCATCCATAATGCCAATTATATGGATGCAACTGTTTACGGAATAGGGCGCGGCTCAGGCAACTGTCCCCTTGAACTGCTGATCGGTTTTTTAAAGAATCCGAAATATGATATACGCCCCATCCTTGACCTGATATCTAAAGAGTTCATCCCGCTCAGGGAGAAGATGGAGTGGGGATACATCATACCTTATGCAATAGCAGGTATGCTGAATGAACATCCAAAAAATGCGATCGCTTTAAGAGACAGCGATAAGAAAGAAGACTACAGGGCCTTTTACGACAGCATTGTTGATTAGGATCATCAGCCATAAAAATGGACGTAAACCGCTTTAAAGAACTGCCCATCTTGGGGATATTGCGCGGCATCACGTCAGAGAGCGTGAAGCCGCTTACTGAAACTGCGGTATCCTCCGGCCTCAAAGCGATCGAGGTCACAATGAACACGCCTGACGCAGCCGGTCTTATAAGGCAGATGATCAAGGCGGCTGATGGCCGTATCACTGTCGGCGCCGGAACTGTACTCTCACTTAAAGACCTGCACTCTGCGCTTGATGCCGGCGCGACATTCATTGTTATGCCCACACTTGTAACTGACGTAATGGAATATTGCGTAAAAAATTCTATACCTGTCTTTCCCGGTGCGCTCACACCGCAGGAGATATATAACGCGTGGAATGCCGGTGCGACAATGGTCAAGGTATTCCCCGCAAAGTTCTTCGGCCCTTCTTACATCAAAGAGATAAAAGGCCCATTTCAGGACATAAAGCTTCTTGCCTGCGGCGGCATCACACCTGAAACTATCGGCCCCTTCTTTTCTTCAGGCGCGGATGCGGTAGCCTTCGGCGGAGGCATATTCAAAAAAGAATGGATCGATGCCGGGAAATTCTCACTTATAGAAGAAGCGATAAAAAAACTGATTTCGGGTTTTAGAATAACGCGTGGTGTTCCCGTTTAAGAACTCCCTCGCTATTTAACAACCATCAAAAATCCATTCACAAAATAGAATATCCCGACCGCGCCGCTGAAGAGACCTATGACCCAGACCGGTTTTTTCTTCAGCAGCGCAGCGATTGATGAGAGGAGTATCGCTATCTGAAGAAATATGACAGCCATGCCGAACTGGCGGGAATGCATTTGAGCTTCATCTCTAATGGACTCCTGCGCTTTTGCGTCCTTCTCAATGGCAGCCTTTTCTTCTTCATACTTTTTTATCTTTCCTGAATAGGCATTAATATTCTTCTCGTAATCCCCAATTATTTCAGGCGAAAGCTTGGGCCTCTTCTCCTTCAGTTCAAGCTCAAGCTTGTCTTTCTGCATCTCGTATATGTAGCTCTTTATGCTTTTGGACTGATAGTATGCCCACTGATTTGAGGCCTGTGACTGCGCAAGCACGGAACGCGTGGAGAAGCTGCCGCCTCTAAAAGTTGAAAGCGTTGCACATACCGCCAGAAGGACGGTCGCGAGCGCGAGGTAGTTCAGCCAGGGTTCTTTTTTTTCGTCAGCCATATATTTCTCCTTGATATTATTAAAGATGGGGCGGTTATATCTGCAAGCAGGTTATTGTTTAATATGAATACTGCTCTGATCCATGGCAATCTATCAGTATGAATTTGTCCAATTTATTATGTGTGCCTCTTATAGTGAAACAATTCTCATCAGCGCTTATCACTTCAATTCTTATGTTTGATGCTGCAGGAGTAAAGTTCAGCTCTTCGATCTTTTTGGAATATCTGTTATTGTCGGAAAAATAGATCTCCTCAGCGGTTTTTAAATTCATTAATTCTGATCTTACAGTTGCCTGATAAGCAAGATTCCTGTTTGCAAGAAAAGCCGGGATCGCAACTGCGGCGATTATACCAAACAAAAATATCAGGGCGATGCCTGCGGCTGCGATAGCGATAACCATTCCGTTGCCGGTTGCGGAATATTTTTTCTGAAGATCTTCACTGCTTGTGAACGCGTAAATAATGAATTCCACCAGGGAGATCAGGCGCGGAATGAGCGTCCAGCAGAATATCAGATAAAAAAAGCCTTCCAGGTTTCTGCGGGTATAAAACTTGTGGGCCCCAAACCCTCCCAGGAAGAATGTGATCAGCAGTAAGGCTGTCTTGTTTACCTTATCTTTCTGCCCGGCTCCGCACACCGGGCATGTCTCAGCCTTGACCTTTATGACCTCCCCGCATGATTCACAGAACTTCTCATCCGGGCCTTTGCTGCGTCTTCTGTTCTCCTGATCATAACGGTTTGCGAATCGCGGGTCAGTTGTCATTTCACGCCCTGTTTTGTGATATATCTCAAAATCCTACTGCACCATCTCCCCATTTCTCCACTGTCCTGACCATTGCTGGCCGTCCGGCCATATGTAAGTGCCGTAACCATCTCTTGTGTCATTTTTGAATTCACCTGAATACTGGCCTCCGTCTGCATAGTTAAATGTGCCCTGGCCGTCTACTTTGTCATTTTTATATTCACCGACATATCTTGCGCCGCTTGACCATGTCTCAGTACCCTGTCCGTTCGCTTGGCCGTTTCTCCATTCGCCGACATACTGACCGCCATCAGCGTATGTGTAGGTTCCATAGCCATCCCTTGTGTCATTTTTGAATTCACCTGAATACTTACTGCCTGTTGCATAGGTATATGTGCCTTGTCCATCCAGCATGCCAATTTTCCATCCGCCAATATATACATCGCCATTTGCCCATGTGTATGTGCCGTAACCATCGCGCTCATCATTTTTGTATTCACCTGAATATTTGCCGCCGTCTTTATAGGTATATGTGCCCTGGCCGTCCATCAGGTCATTTTTCCATTCACCGACATACTTGCTGCCGTCTGTGTATGTATAGCTGCCTTGCCCGCTTTTCATGTGATTTTTAAATCCACCCACATAAACATCGCCTTGCCATTCGCCATGTCCCCATGTATAAGTGCCGTATCCATCCATTAAATTATTTTTCCATTCACCCACATAAACATCGCCTTGCCATTCGCCGGTTCCCCATGTCTTTTTGCCTTGTCCGTTCATTTGGCCGTTTTTCCATCCGCCTGTGTAAACATCTCCATTTGCCCATGTATGTGTGCCTTGCCCATTTTGCGTGCCGTTGATCCATTCACCGACATATTTACCGCCATCTGCCCATGTATGTGTGCCCTGTCCATCGCGCTCATCATTTTTGTACTCACCGGCATACTTGCCGCCGTCTGTGTAGGTCATGATCCCCTGGCCATCCAACATACCAGCTTTCCATCCGCCTACATAAACATCGCCATTTGACCATGTATAAGTACCCTGTCCATCCCTTATGTCATTTTTGAATTCACCGATATACTTCCCGCCGTCTGAGTAGGTCATAGTTCCCTGGCCGTTCTCATAACCGTCTTTCCACTCACCTACATAACTATCGCCTTCTACCCATGTATAAGTGCCTTGCCCATCCATCAGGTCATTTTTCCATCCGCCGACATACTTGTCGCCGTCCTTGTAGGTAATGGTACCTTGCCCCTCTTTTAGGTCATCTTTCCATCCGCCTGTATACACATTGCCGTTAGCATATGTCATCGTGCCCTGGCCGTTCTGCTTGCTCGCTTTCCATTCTCCTGCATACTTGTCTTTGTTTTCAAAAGTCATTGTTCCGATTCCGGTTACACATTTGCCCTCTGTACATGCCGCATGAACAAATGATGCGAGCATTATGATGCTGAAAAAAATAGAGGCGATTGTTAAGGCTGGTCTTTTCATGATATATCTCCTTTAAGCAAAGATTAATTTAAAAGGTTTACATAATATTGCCATAACTTGAGGACATTTTAATAGTGGTTTAAATTATTGTTGGCGGCCTGATTCTAACCCGCTAATTTGTGCATATATGCGCTTCAGCCGGTGGTAAGAAAAAAGAACTTTTAATTTGATATACTTATCTGCTATATTAATAACTCGTTTTGAGTTGATCGGGCGGGTAGCTCAGTTGGGAGAGCACAGCCCTTACAAGGCTGGGGTCACAGGTTCGAGCCCTGTTCCGCCTACCATTATTTTGATTCTCCCGTCTCAAACGATAAATAAAGAGTGGGGTGGTAGTTCAGTCGGTTAGAACGCCTGCCTGTCACGCAGGAGGTCGCGGGTTCGAGTCCCGTCCGCCCCGCCATTTTTTATCTTATATCTATTATGAAAAACATGAGCATTCTAAAGAAGCTTTTCCTGCCTGTCCTTATTCTTTTCTTTATAGCTGCATGCTCTTCTGATAAAGCGGCTCTCAAGGATTCCGGCATATCCGAGGCTGAAGAGGCTTTGATCCAGGCAAATGAGAAGATAAATAATAAGGACTATGAAGCGGCAAAGGTTCTGCTTGAGAAGGTCAAGACAACCGATACCACCATGAAGTTCGCGACTTTGGCTCAGATCCGGTTGGCAGATATATATTTTGAACAGGAGCTCTTTGACGAAGCTTCCATTGAGTATGAAAATTTTCTATCCATGCATCCGTATAACAAATACGCCCCATACGCTCAGTTCCAGCTGGCAATGAGCTTCTACAAGCAGATGACCACGGTCGATGTCAGCTATTCGCTTGCGCTCAGGGCGCTGAAGGAGTTCAGGATACTGCAGGAGAGTTATCCCAGAAACCCCTATATGGATGTTACTGAGACAAGAATAGCTAAGTGCTTAAGCATCCTTGCCGAACATGAACTGTATGTCGGCATGTTCTATTTTAATAAGGAGGCTTACGCCTCAGCAGCAAGCCGGTTCAATGAACTGCTTGAGAAATATCCTGATCTGAAGAAAGAGGCTGATGTATATTATTATTTAGGCCTTTCATATAAAAACCTCGGGGAGAAAGAGAAGGCGCTGAAGGCTTTCACAACCCTTATCGAGAAGTTCCCCGCTACTGCGCTTGCCAAAGAAGCAGAAGATATTATCGCTAAAATAAAATAGCAGGACATGAAATATTACCCGCTTTTTCTTGACCTGAAAGCTAAAAAAGCTGTTGTTATCGGCGGCGGAAGAGTTGCCGAGAGAAAGGCAGCCGCACTTATTAAAGCAGGCGCAGCCATAGAACTGGTCAGCCCTTCGCTGACACCCCGCCTTCAGAAGTTCAAAGCCGCAGGGAAGATAAAACATAAAGCAAGAAACTATGCAAAGGGAGACCTTAAGTCCGCCTTTGTGGTTGCAGCGTGCACTTCATCCGGAAAAACCAATATCATGATCGCCAACGACGCAAAGGAACTTTTCTGCCCGCTTATTAATGTCGCGGACAACCCGTCTGAAGGCAATTTTATCGTGCCCGCTTCCCTAACACGCGGCCCTCTGACCATCGCAATATCCACAGAAGGCGCAAGCCCTGCGATTGCAAAGATGATAAGGAAAGAGATACAGGAGGTTTACGACGCAGATTTTGCAAAATACCTGAAACTTCTGGGGCCACTGCGCAGGAAGGCATTAACAAAGATAACAGATGACAAAAAGAGAATATATATATTTAAGAAGTTTTCTTCCCCAAAAATAATCAGCACCCTCAGAAAGAAGGGATTTGAAGCTGCGTCAAAAGAGATGAAGGCCCTTCTGAAATAGCGCCCTATATACCGGCGATCTTTGCTATCTCATCATGTATGCGCTCTGCTTCCTCGCGATTGCCGAACATTCCGACCCGTACTGAGATATATGTGACCTTCTGTCCTTGATCTGAAAGTTTTATCACCACTTTCAGAGGTGGACCCCGGAATTCGGACAGTCGTATAAGGTGTAAAATATACGATTAACGAAGGAGGAAACCTGAAGATGAGCAAGACAAAAAGGACGAGGTATTCAGCAGAGTTTAAGGCAAAGATAGCCCTTGCAGCGTTGAG
>JAUSMY010000038.1 GCA_030646035.1 Thermodesulfovibrionia bacterium
CAGGAAGGCACCTTCCTCAGCCAGTGGACCCAGTACGGCCGCCCGAGCGGCATCTTCTTCGACGCGCACGACAACATCTACGTGGCCGACTCCGAATCCGACGACGTGCAGAATCCGGGATGGGAGATGGGCATCCGCATCGGCGACGCGCACTTGGGCTGGGTGTATTACTTTATCCAGTTGCCTGATGGTGACCCGCGCGATACAGCGGGGAATGGTGCGGAGTTTGTATCGGTGGATGCGGCGGGGAATATTTCTGGGGGGGAGCCTAGGCCGAGGAAGTTGCAGAAGTATGTGAGGATGAGGCGGTAGGAGGATAGACATCTCCGGCTCTGCGCGAAGGTATGAGTTGGCACTGGGACGACTTAAGTGGAGTAAATCGGTTCGAGTTAGAATAGTGAAGAAGAAAATAATCTCTGGAATTGAGTCTTCAAGAGACTCAAAAAGTACCAATTAAAATTCAGAAGAGATACAAGTATGGAAGTCGCCAGTAAGTTCGAGCTGCACTATTACCTATCGAACAACTCTCACCAGATTAATGCCCTTCTCCGTAATAATTGTGAGGCCGAGATCCTCGCAATTTTATCCGAGATTTCATCTGTTCTTGATATTGAAGCAGAGCTAATCGCTACTGCGGCAAGGATTGGGGGTTTCAGAGAGTTTTGGGATGTTATTAAGGGAAACGCAGCCGCCATTACAATTCTCCTTCTGGTGGCTCAGTTGCTTGTCACAATTGCGCCAATGCTCCACGAGTCCGAAAAGGAAGAGCTGGAAAAAGAGCTGATAGAACTTCAAATTAAAGAGTCTGAACTGAATATCAAGAATCTAAGAAAGGAATTGAAGGGAGAAGAAATATCTGAAAAGGCTATGGAAAAAGCCTTAGATCAACTCAGAAATAATTTTAAGATTATGAAACGAAGGTCAAATCTATATGCGACATTGAATGCGAGCCAAGACGTAATACAGATTGGGTTCGCAGTGCTCAATTCAAGTTTCTCTGAAGTAATAGAAGAGAAAAAAGTACCCAGAAGGGAATTTAGCAAATATATCCTCAGTAGCAACAAGCTAAAGTCTGAGGAAGTAGAGACAGAAATTGAAATAGTCTCTCCGGTTCTAAAGGAAGGAAATTACAAATGGAAAGGCATATTTAACGATCAGAAAATTAGCTTCGATATGCTAGATCTCGCTTTTAGAGATATGGTCTTGCTTGATAGTGTCTCGTTCCAACATGGGTCAAGAATACTATGCGTATTGCGGATCCAACGGGAGCTTGATGAGATCGGAGATACGAAAATCACGGGTTACTCAGTAACCACCGTAATCGAAAAATTCGATGGATCTACGACAGTGGAGACTACTCAAGGAAAAAAATACCGTCATGCCAAAAAACTAATCGACGGACAAGGTAAATTATTTAGCTAGGTCAAACTTCGGGCACAATACCTGAAATTATCAGTCCCTCCTGAAGCGGGAAAATATTGAACCGCTGTTTAAAGAGGCATAGTCCACTTGGATTGTCTACATTAACGTAAGGAAAAGCATGCCAGAGTTGAGAGTGAAATATCAGTACGTTCACGGTGTCGCCGATTCAGGAAGGCTAGATATTTATGACGCTGCAGTGGCACTTAGAGGAATTTCTAGAGCTAGCGCAATTATTACGCATGCTTATATTAATGGAGAAATACGCACGCATGGAGAATCTGCGAAGGGAGCTAAATTCTAGGGCACCTCCGGAAATCGGAAAATTTCTCTCACCGATTTTCGGTATGCGCGGTTTCCTGCGTTAAATCCTGAGTTTTTTCACCAGCTCATCAAAAAGCCATGATTTTCAGACCTTTCAGCGCCTCTACTGGCGCTCACTG
>JAUSMY010000039.1 GCA_030646035.1 Thermodesulfovibrionia bacterium
CAGCCACTATGTCCATGGGGTCGAGGCTCTTTCTGTCATATGTCGCAAGCATGTCAGGCACATCCTCTGCGATAAACCCCAGATGCCCGTCCTTGTCGTCTGCCTTGTAAAAGTATTTCTTTGGGCTCAAACTGTTCAATGTTGTAACAGCCTCTGAAGTTGAGATGTCCTGAATATCCTTTTTAAGCTCTCTTGAAGAGCCCCAGGTCACATTGCCTGTTGCATATATGTTGCCGGTAACATAGAGCTTCTCAGTAGGCGCGGTTATCCCTATCCCCACATTGCCGGTGTTCTTCACTATGAGCATATCCCCATTGGTCGCGTCAGTTGAGCTTAACCTGAAGAGGTCAATATTCGTGTATCCTGAGGCTGACACATCCAGCCACGCAGCCGGTTCATATTTCCCTATGCCTGTCATGCCGTATTCTGTTATCTCAAATACAGTGTCAGCCCTGCCTGCCTGTCCTGCAAGGACATTTACCCTGGAACGCGCCTGTATGGCAAAACTGTGAAATCCGTTTTGACAGCCTTCGCATTTTGAGAATAAGAAGGCTGACCTTTCCAGGCCTGAGGTCAAGGCTGTTGCTGTGGGGTCATCACCGGCAGCCACATAGTCAGACACAAACCCCTGATTGCCGTATGTGCCTATAGTCTTGATCTTTCCGCTGTCAACCACTATCTTGTTATCCGGTGTCAGGGTGCCTACTCCCAGGTTGCCGGTCACTAACAGGTCTCCGGCTGCATACAGCATCTCAGCTCCGGTAAATACTAAAACCAATGTCAATAATGAGATCAGTCTTTTTTTCATCTTTTCCATCTTCTTTTCCTCCATTTTGTTGTTATCTATTTATAGTTACTGGATTATTACATTTTCCAATGTTACTACGCCGTCACTGATCGTCACATTGCCGTTTATTACAGTCTTGTTGGTTGTTGGATTGAAATCGCAGTCATATCCGCCTCTGAGAACTATAGTCTTATTGGTATTGAATACGATATTTTCGCTGAATGAATCATCCTGGAAATGTATCTCATCTCCTTCTGATGAATCATTATACGCAGGCTGGAGAGATGTGTAGTATGAATTTACCGAGCCTGTGACCTTTACAGGTGACAGGCATGAGGTAGCGCTTATATAGTTAGTCCTTGTCAGCGAATTTGTGCTTCCGTCAAAATCTGTGACCGTCAGTTTTACGGTGTATGTGCCTTCAGTTGTGTATTCATATGAAGGGTTGGACAGTGTCGAGTCAACTGTGCCGTTATTGTCAAAATCCCATTCGTATGTCAATGGCTGGTCATTGCCTGTTGAGCTGTTTGTGAAGGTTACG
>JAUSMY010000040.1 GCA_030646035.1 Thermodesulfovibrionia bacterium
CAGGCCCCAGTTCTACTTCAGGACGACCGATGTTACAGGAATAGCACAGCTTCCTGAGGGAGTAGAGATGGTAATGCCCGGAGACAACGTAAATATAGAAGTTGAGCTCATAAGCAATATAGCGATGGAAGAGGGATTGAGGTTCGCAGTAAGAGAAGGCGGAAGGACAGTTGGCGCAGGTGTTGTCGCTAAGATAATTGAATAATATATTGAGAGCCAGTAGCAGGAGAATATGAACGAGAAGATAAGGATTAATCTAAAAGCTTATGATCACAGACTGCTGGATCAGTCTGTTAAAGAGATAGTTGAGACTGCAAAACGTACAGGCGCAAAGATCTCAGGTCCGGTACCTTTGCCGACCAAGATCAGCAAGATCACTGTGCTCAGGGGTCCTCATGTTGACAAGAAGTCAAGGGAACAGTTTGAGATCAGGACCCATAAAAGACTGATAGATATTCTTGAACCAACTTCACAGACAGTTGATGCACTTATGAAACTTGATCTATCCGCAGGGGTAGATGTAGAGATAAAATTATGAAAGCAATTCTTGGAAAAAAATTAGGCATGACCCAGGTATTTATGGACGATGGGCAAGTTATCCCGGTCACTGTAATAGAAGCAGGACCATGCAGGGTAACGCAATCCAAAAATAAGGATAAAGACGGTTATATTACTGTACAGATCGGTTTTGATCCTAACCGCAAGGAAAAGAATGTAACTAAGCCGATGCTTGGACATTTCAGTAAGACATCATCACCGGCTTACCGTTTCTTGAGAGAGTTTAATATGGAAGGATTGAAAGAAGGGGATGACATAACCGTTGATATTTTTTCAAAGGGGGATATCGTCAACATCTCAGGGACTTCCAAAGGTAAAGGCTTTCAGGGAGTTATGAAGAGACATAACTACGGAGGAGGCCCGGCATCTCACGGCTCTATGTTCAAGAGGGCGCCAGGTTCTATGGGAGCCAGTTCTTATCCCTCAAGGGTTTGGAAGAACAAGGGGCTTCCAGGGCAGATGGGCAATGTAAAGGTTACAACAATGAACATTGAGGTTGTTGATATAAAGAAGGAATTGAATCTCTTGCTTGTAAAAGGTGCAGTTCCGGGGGCGAACGGTAATTATGTAGTTATCGGTTCCAATGCTCCAATGCCTGATCTGGCTGTTAAGGAGAATAAAGGCTGATGCCACAGATAGACGTATTGAATAAAGAAAATATAGCAGTGAGTAAGATAGATCTGCCTGATGACATATTCGGTGTCGAGGTCAAAAACGGAATCCTTCATGACGTTGTTCGTAATTATCTTGCGAACAAGCGTCAGGGAAATGCTTGTACAAAGACGAAGGGCGAGGTCAGCGGCGGAGGCAAAAAGCCTTACAAGCAGAAGGGTACCGGCAGGGCCAGGGCAGGAAGCAGCAGGTCTCCTGTCTGGAGAGGCGGCGGTACTGTCTTTGGACCAAGGCCAAGAGACTATTCATATAAGCTGCCCAAAAAGGTCAAATGGGGGGCACTAAGTGCTGCGCTTTCTGCAAAAGTTGTTGACGGGGAAGTCCTTGTTGTTGATAGTCTTCCTATTGCCACGCCAAAGACTAAGGAACTTGCAAGCATACTTAAAACGATGGGGATCGAAAAAAGCGTTCTGATAGTTATACCGGAAAAAGACAGCGCACTTGAGCTTTCAGCCGGTAATATTCCCAATGTTCATGTGGCAAGGGCGAGTGAGCTTAATGTTTACTCAATACTTAATCATGACAAAGTTATGATACTTAAGGGAGCTGTTGAACGGATCAAGGAGATATACCTGGGATGAGCAAAGAATATAATGTTCTTCATGGCCCGCTTCTGACGGAAAAGGGCTCACTGCTAAAAGAGACTAATAATGTGATATTGTTCAAGGTCAGCAAGACTGCGAATAAAATAGAGATAAAAAAAGCTGTTGAAGGAATCCTGAAAGTTAAAGTAGATTCTGTAAGAACCGTCAACTGTAAAGGGAAAAAGAAGCGGCTTGGTAAATACGCAGGCAAAAGATCAGACTGGAAAAAGGCTATGGTTACATTAAAAGAAGGGGAGAAATTCGATTTTGTCGAAGGTGCATAAATGGCAATAAAAAAATATAAACCAACATCACCGGGCTCACGTTTTAAAAGTGGTTTTGACTTTGCAGAGATCACAGAGACAAAACCATATAAGCCGCTTGTTCTCCCGATAAAGAGGTCGGGTGGAAGAAATAACAAGGGGCGCATTACGTCATGGCTGAAGGGCGGAGGCCATAAAAGGGCTTACAGGATCATTGACTTTAAGCGTGACAAGATAAATATACCGTGCGTAGTTGAGACGATTGAGTACGATCCGAACAGGACATCGCGTATAAGCCTTCTCAGGTATGCTGATGGCGAGAGGAGATATATACTTACGCCGTTAGGTGTGCAGGTAGGCGACAAGCTCATGTCAGGCAAGGATGCGGAGATAAAGAATGGAAATGCATTGCCTGTAAGCAGCATTCCTCTTGGAACTATCATCCATAACATAGAACTCAGGCCTGGTGAAGGAGGTTCAATTGCCAGGAGCGCTGGTTCATATGCGCAGCTAGTTGCCAAAGATAAGGATATGTGCCATATAAAGCTTTCATCTTCAGAGGTAAGGCTTATTCCTTCAGGCTGTATAGCTACTGTCGGACAGGTTGGCAATGTTGAGAGAGAGAACATATCTCTCGGCAAGGCTGGCAGGAACAGATGGTTAGGCAAGAGGCCCGGTGTCAGGGGTGTAGTTATGAACCCTGTCGACCATCCTCTCGGAGGCGGTGAGGGCAGGACTTCAGGCGGCAGGCCGCCGTGTTCACCATGGGGCAAGCCTGAG
This sequence comes from Thermodesulfovibrionia bacterium, assembly GCA_030646035.1. Lineage (NCBI taxonomy): Bacteria > Pseudomonadati > Nitrospirota > Thermodesulfovibrionia > Thermodesulfovibrionia bacterium. The sequence continues at coordinate 2,858 of JAUSMY010000040.1, forward strand.
GGTGTAAAGACCAGGAACAATAAGAAGACTGACAGGCTCATTGTCAGGAGAAGAAAGAAATAATTGAATAAAAGAAGTTAGAAGAATGGAGGACAGACCTTGGCAAGATCACTGAAAAAAGGGCCGTATGTAGATGCTAAACTCATGAAGAAGGTTCTTATGATGAGCGAAAAGAATGACAAGAAGATCATAAAGACCTGGTACAGAAGGTCAACGATAGTTCCTGAGTTCATCGGATTTACATTTGCAGTTCATAATGGCAATAAATTTATTCCGGTATATGTTACTGAGAATATGGTTGGACACAAACTCGGTGAATTTTCACCGACAAGGACATTCAGAGCACATTCAGGCGCCAAGAAAGAAGTGCCAAAGAAGAAATAACTATGGAATCTAAAGCGTTATTAAGATATGCAAGGATCTCTCCAAGGAAGGTCAGGAGAGTAACAGATTTGATAAAAGGGAAAACAGCGGGAGATGCTCTTATAAGCCTCAAGTTCCTTCCTCACAGTCCTGCAAGGATTGTATATAAGATACTCAGGTCTGCTGTTGCCAATGCAGAACAGAAGAAGGTTGCAGACCCTGAGTCAATGAGAGTTGCGAAGGTACTTGTTAACCAGGGTCCCGTAATGAAAAGAATGATGCCTCGTGCCATGGGCAGGGCGGATGTAATAAGAAAGAGATCAAGTCATATAACTTTAATTCTGGAAGAATAGGATCGGAGGAAAATTTGGGGCAGAAAGTACATCCGATAGGAATAAGGCTCGGAATAATTAAGACATGGAACTCGAAATGGTTTGCTAAGAAAGACTATGTTGAGTTGCTTCACGAAGATCTTGCCATACAAAAGTTCATCAAGGAAACGCTTTTTCATGCAGGCGTGCCCAAGGTTGAGATAGAGAGGGCCGGTCAGAAACTGAAGGTCATTATCCAGACAGCACGCCCCGGGATCATCATCGGCAAAAGAGGTGCTGAGGTCGATAAGCTTAAAAAGACCCTTGAAGATATGACAGGCAAGAAGGTTTCTATAGATATTAAAGAGGTCAGAAAGCCTGAACTTGATGCACAGCTTGTTGCTGAAAATATTGCGCTTCAGCTGGAGAAGAGGATAATGTTCAGGAGGGCGATGAAGAAGTCTGTCACTACTGCCCGCAGGTTCGGAGCATTGGGTATCAAAGTAATGTGCGGCGGCAGACTTGGCGGCGCAGAAATAGCAAGGTCAGAGTGGTATCGTGAAGGAAGGGTTCCTTTGCACACATTCAGGTCTGACATTGATTATGGAACTGCTGAGGCAAAGACCACTTTCGGAAGAATAGGGGTAAAGGTCTGGATATATAAAGGTGATATTTTAGAAAAACCCGCTATAGCAGAAATTGCAAGCGGAGATACAGTAGTTTAAGGGAAGACAGCCATGTTAATGCCAAAAAAAGTTAAATTCAGAAAGATGATGAAGGGCAATATGAACGGTAAGGCCTACAGGGGCTCGTCAATATCTTTCGGCGAGTACGGGCTTAAAGCGCTTGAGCCGGGTTGGGTCACTAACCGTCAGATAGAGTCTGCGAGGATCGCGATATCAAGGCATGCCAAGAGAGGCTGTAAACTCTGGATAAGGATATTTCCTGACAAGCCACTTACCAAAAAACCCGCAGAAACAAGAATGGGTAAGGGGAAAGGCGCTCTGTCAGGTGTATGGGTTGCCGTGGTTAAGCCTGGAAGGGTCATGTATGAGATATCAGGTGTCAGTGAGGAACTGGCAAAAGAGGCTCTAAGACTTGCGTCACATAAACTTGCGATTGCTACAAAATTTGTCAAGAGAGGAGATGTACTATGAAGAAATCCTCTGAACTACGTGATATGACTGTTGAAGAACTCAGGCAGGAAGAGCATGATCTGAGAAAGGAATTATTCAATCTGAGGTTTCAGAAGGTGACTGGCGAGATAGAGAACCCTATGAGAATTAATCAGGTAAAAAAGGGAATTGCAAGGGTCTTAACTATATCAGGTTATAAATCAAGGGCCAACAAATAATTCATTAGAGAGAAATAGATATGCCAAGAAAAAACTATACAGGAGAAGTACTGAGCGATAAGATGGACAAGACAGTTGTTGTGGCTGTTACCAGAGTTACACAGCACCCTCTTTATAAGAAGACTATAACGAAGGTGTCAAAGTTCAAAGCGCACGATGAAGAGAACCAGTGTAAGATCGGCGACAAGGTTCAGATAACTGAATCAAGGCCTATAAGCAAAGATAAGAGATGGAAAGTGACTGAAATAGTCAAAAGAGGAAGCGAATGATACAGGTTCAGACAGTATTGGATGTAGCTGACAACTCAGGAGCAAAGAAGGTTATGTGCATCAGGGTTTCTGGCGGTTCTCGAAGGAGATATGCCAGGATCGGTGACAGGATCGTAGTTTCAGTAAAAGAGGCGATAGCTAACAGTAATGTAAAGAAGGGTTCTGTAATGAAGGCGGTTGTCGTCAGGACTAAAAAGGAGCTGCGGAGGCAGGACGGTTCCTACATAAGGTTCGATCAGAATGCCGCTGTTTTAATCAACGCTGAAGGGGAGCCTGTAGGCACAAGAATATTTGGACCGGTTGCAAGGGAGTTAAGATGGAAAGATTACATGAAGATCATCTCTCTTGCCCCAGAGGTCTTATAAATTAAAGGAGCAGTTGTGGGATTAGGTATAAAAAAAGAAGATACGATACTGGTAATATCCGGTGATGATAAAGGCAAGAGAGGCAGGGTTCTTGAAGTTGACCCGGGCAAGGGCAGGCTCATTATCGAAAGCATCAACATGATCAAGAAACATATGAAGCCGAATAATCAATACAAACAGGGCGGCATCATAGAAAAAGAGGCTCCTATGAATCTGTCTAATGTAATGCTTGTTTGCTCAAAATGCGATAAGCCTATCAGGATAGGACACAAGATACTTGAGAACGGAACTAAAGTCCGGACATGCAACAAGTGCGGGGAGGTTATTTAGTAACGCCGATGAGCAGATTAAGAGAGAAATATAATAAAGAAGTTGTGGCGACTCTGATGAAAGAGTTCTCCTTTAAGAATGTTATGCAGGTTCCGAAGGTGACATCTATTGTCCTTAATGTCGGGATGGGTGAGGCTATTCAGGAGATCAAACTCCTTGATGCAGCAGTGAAAGAATTGGCTACTATTACGGGGCAGGCGCCTGTTATTACAAAGGCCAAGAAATCCATTGCGACATTCAAGCTTAGGGAAGGTATGTCCATAGGTGCAAAGGTCACGCTAAGAGGCGACAGGATGTATGATTTCCTCGATAAGTTCATCTCGCTTGCTTTGCCGAGAATCAGGGATTTTAACGGGGTATCTCCAAAATCGTTTGATGGCAGGGGTAATTTTTCGTTTGGCGTAAAGGAACAGATAATATTCCCTGAGATAAATTATGACAAGATAGCCAGCACTCACGGGATGAACGTGGTCATTGTTACATCGGCGAAAACCGATGCACAAGGAAGGGCGTTACTAAAGCATTTAGGCATGCCTTTTATTAATAAAAACGTTAACTGAGCAAAGGGAGTTTTATGGCAAAGAAGTGTTTGGTTGAGAAATGTAAAAGGACGCCTAAGTTTAAGGTCAGGGCATATCACAGATGCCGCCTGTGCGGAAGGCCTAACGGTTTTCTCAGGAAATTCGGAATGTGCAGAATATGCTTCAGGACGCTTGCCTTAAAAGGCATGATCCCTGGCGTAACAAAATCAAGTTGGTAAGAGGTATAAATATATGATGACAGATCCGATTGCAGATATGCTTACAAGAATCAGGAATGGTAATATGGCAAAGCTTGAAAAGGTTGATATGCCTTCTTCAAAGCTTAAGCTTGAGATGACCAAGATCCTTAAGGAAAAAGGATTTATAAGGGGCTACAAGGTCTTGAAGGACAATAAACAGGGGATCATCAGAATTTCTCTTAAGTATTTTGGTGGAGATAAAAGGGTGATAACAGACCTTAAGAGGATAAGCAAGCCCGGCAGAAGGGTTTATGTTGATAGCCAAAGTATTCCAAAGGTTATGGGCGGAGTTGGTTTAGCTATCATCTCCACATCAAAAGGCGTCTTCTCTGATGATATGTGCAGAAAAGAGAGAGTTGGCGGAGAAGTTCTCTGCAGTGTATGGTAAAAACTGTTATGAGTTTAAAGTTAAGTAATTTTCTTTGGAGATAAAATGTCTAGAATAGGTAAAACCCCGATAAATGTAGCTAATGGTGTAGATGTCAAGATACAGGGAAGCAATATCTCTGTCAAGGGCCCAAAGGGTGCATTGGTTTGGGACTTTCCGTTGCGGATGAAGGTTTCTCTTCAGGACAAGGTGCTTGTTGTTGAAAGGCCGTCTGATTCAAAGGATGTCAGGTCTCTTCATGGGACCACAAGAAGTATTATTGCCAATATGGTTACCGGAGTAAGCGAAGGTTACAAGATCGTGCTTCAGATCGTTGGAGTTGGTTACAGGGCGCAGGTACAGGGCAATAAGATCAATTTCGCGATTGGATATTCACATCCTGTGGAGTTTATCCTTCCTGAAGGCATCAGTGCTGAGATCGATAAGAAGCAGACACTGTTGACACTCACAGGTATTGATAAACAACTTATAGGCCAGGTGGCTGCTAATATAAGAGCAATAAGGCGTCCTGATGCATATAAAGGCAAAGGTATAAGATTCGAAGGTGAGCAGATCAAGTTGAAGGCCGGCAAGACAGGGAAGTAAGCTGGCGATTGTTGTAAACATTAAAAACAAAATGAGAGTTATAAGTCGGAGGTTTTTTTGAACTTAAAGAGGCAGGAACCAAGAAAGAAAAGACATTTCAGGGTTAGGAAGAAGATCGCCGGTACCGCTGTCAGGACAAGGCTTAATGTCTTCAGGAGCAGTAATCATATATATGCGCAGCTTATAGATGATTATTCCGGAACGACTGTTGCTTCTGCATCAAGCCTGGACAAGGAGATCAAGGGAAAGATCAAGTCCGGAGGAAACATTGATTCCGCAAAGGTTGTAGGCCTGCTCATTGCAGAGAGGGCTTCAAGTAAAGGGATAAAGAGCGTTGTTTTTGACAGAGGCGGGTATCTTTATCACGGAAGGGTCAAGGCCCTTGCCGATGCAGCAAGAGAAGGCGGATTGGAATTTTAATTGAAGATGATAAATTTAAAATATAATTTATTCTGGAGGCATAGTGGGTAGGATCAACCCTGAAAGTCTGAATCTGAAAGACAAGGTAGTTTTTATTAATAGAGTCGCCAAGGTTGTAAAAGGCGGAAGGAGATTTTCCTTTAGTGCCCTTGTTGTTGTTGGCGATGAAAACGGTTATGTCGGATTTGGTAAGGGCAAAGCTGGAGAGGTTCCCGAGGCCATAAGGAAGGCTATTGAACATGCCAAGAAGAACCTGATCAAAGTTTCTATGAATAATGGGACTATCCCGCATAGGATAGTAGGCAGTTATGGAGCTGGCAAGGTTGTTATTCAGCCAGGAAAACCTGGAACAGGACTTATTGCCGGAGGGCCTGTAAGGGCTGTTATGGAAATGACTGGGATTCGTAACATAGTTGCAAAGTCTCTAGGCAGCAGAAACCCTTTTAATATGATAAGGGCAACAATAGACGGATTCACCAAATTGCAGGATAGCAACACGGCCCTTAGAAGGGCAGGCAGGGCAGAAGAAGGACAGGAGCAGGGATTAAACAATGATGAATCTTAAGATAACATTAAAGCGAAGTGTGATTGGCAAACCTGAAAAACAGAGAAAGATCGTAAGATCTCTTGGTTTGAGAAAACTTCATCAGACAGTACTGCACAGGGATGAGCCTACGATAAGGGGAATGATCCATAAGATTTCGCATATGCTGGAAGTTGTTGAATCAGAAAAATAATTGAAGATTTCTATATAGTTATTTAGAGATAAAAAGGAAAAATTAATGAGATTATCAGATCTTGCACCGGTACCAGGCAGCACAAAGAAGAGAAAGAGGGTTGGAAGAGGACCTGGGTCGGGCCACGGGAAGACATCCTGCAGGGGCCACAAGGGACAGAAAGCAAGAACCGGAGGCGGCACAAGGCCGGGCTTTGAGGGCGGACAGATGCCGCTGCAGCGCAGAACCCCAAAGAGGGGATTCACCAATATTTTCCAGGAGCAGTTTTCTGTTGTCAATGTAGGAGCTTTAAACGATATAACTGAAACTCCGATAACTCCGGAAGTGCTGGTGGAGAAGGGTTTGATAAAGAATATTGCAAATCCGGTAAAGATACTCGGATCTGGTGAGCTGACAAACTCTATTAATGTTAAAGCTCATGCCTTCAGCGCTTCTGCTAAAGAAAAGATAGCCAAAGCAAAGGGTAATGCTGAAACAATATAAGTTCCAGAGTTTGAAAAGACCTGGTAATACTAAACACTCCTTGAGCATTCATTTAGCCGGATAAATAATATGAGCATAGTCGCGAGCTTTAAAAATGTTTTCAAAATCCCCGAACTGAAGAGCAGGATACTCTTCACACTTGGCCTTTTGGCTGTTTACAGAATAGGCGCACACATCCCGACTCCTGGCATAGACGGTCTGGAGCTTAGCAAGTTCCTTCTGGACAGGGGCGGCGCTCTTATGGGCTTCTTTGATATGTTCTCAGGAGGTGCCTTGTCAAGAGCCACCATATTTGCTCTGGGAATAATGCCTTACATCAGTGCTTCGATCATACTTCAACTTCTTACTGTTGTTGTCCCTGCACTTGGGAAATTGGCCAAAGAGGGGGAAAGCGGAAGAAAGAAGATCACCCAATATACGAGATACGGCACGGTAGTTATAAGTATCATTCAGTCGTTAGGTATAGCAGTCGGTATTGAGAGCATGAACCAGGGTGCTTTTGTACAGGATCCCGGATGGTCGTTCAGGCTGATGACGATGCTGACAATGACTTCAGGCACCGCCTTTATCATGTGGCTTGGCGAACAGATAACCGAAAGAGGCATCGGCAACGGGATATCTCTTATAATCTATGCCGGAATAGTCGCAGGCTTTCCAAATGCTGTTATTAGTTCAATATCTCTTATCAAGGCAGGAGAGATAAACCTTATATTAATGTTGCTTTTGTTAGTTATGATGATTGCTGTGATAGCTGTTATTGTCTTCATTGAAAGAGGTCAGCGGAAAATACCTATACAATATGCCAAAAGGGTTGTTGGGAGAAAGGTTTACGGCGGGCAGAATACGCACCTTCCGCTAAAGATTAATACTGCCGGTGTCATACCTCCTATTTTCGCATCTTCTATTTTAATGTTCCCTGCAACTATCGCAGGATTTATCTCTATTCCCTGGGTTCAATCAATTGCAGGCCAGTTTGCTCCTGGGTCTGTATTCTACACATTATCTTTTACCGCAATGGTATTCTTTTTCTGCTATTTTTATGCTTCTATAACATTTAATCCTGTTGATATAGCGGAGAACCTTAAGAAGCATGGGGGGTTTATCCCTGGCGTAAGACCCGGTCAGAAGACATCAGACCACATCTTCAAGGTGCTTTCAAGGATTACTTTCGGCGGTGCGGTCTATCTTGCTTCGGTATGTCTGTTGCCCCAGTTCCTTATAACGTGGTTCAATGTTCCATTCTATTTCGGCGGCACGTCCATTCTCATCGTGGTCGGTGTGGCGCTTGATACCATTTCACAGATGGAGTCGCATCTTGTTACACGTTCATATGACGGCTTTCTCAAAAAGGGCAGGATTCGCGGCAGGAGAGGCTGAATATTATTAAAGGTGATTTGAGTTTTTTGTTTCTTACTGGTATCGATCATTGATAGTTCTAAAGTCTCAGGATGAAATAGACAGGATGGCAGTAGCATGCCGTATAGTGGCTGAAGTCCTCATGAAGATAAGGGAGAGCATAGTTCCCGGCATGACGACAAAAGAACTTGATCAAATTGCAGAATCGTATATTTTGTCACAAAAGGCAACGCCGGCTTTTAAGGGTTATAAGGGCTATCCGGCAACACTCTGTACTTCACTGAATGATCAGGTAGTACACGGAATACCAGGCCCTGCTGTATTAAAAGAAGGTGATATAATCAGTATTGATGTCGGCGTCTACCAAGGGGGGTTTTATGGAGACGCTGCCATAACTTTGCCTGTGGGGCAGATATCTGAAGAAGCCGGCAAATTGCTGTCTGCTACAGAAGAAGCACTTTATAAAGGTATTGAAAAAGCACTTGTTGGCAACAGGCTTTCAGATATATCTTATGCTGTTCAGAAGCATGCTGAAGCCGATGGTTTTTCAGTTGTAAAGCAATTTGTCGGGCATGGTATCGGCAGGGAACTTCATGAGGATCCGCAGATCCCTAATTTTGGGAAGCCTGGAGTAGGCCCCATTCTGAGAGATGGCATGACTCTTGCAATTGAGCCTATGATAAATGCAGGAACATGGAAAGTAGATGTTATGAATGACGGCTGGACAGCAGTAACCCGTGATCACCGCCTGTCTGCCCATTTCGAGCATACTGTCGCAGTGACTAAAAATGGTCCATTAATCTTGACTAAATTTCATTAAATTATTTATACTTACAAGTTAAAAATGACAAAGGAAGAGTCAATAGAGGTACAAGGCACCATTCTGAAGAATCTGCCCAATGCGATGTTTAAGGTTGAGCTGGAGAATGGGCAGGAGATACTGGCATATGTTTCAGGGAAGATGCGCATGCATTTTATAAAGATACTTCCCGGTGACAAGGTAACCGTTGCTCTTTCGCCTTATGACCTTTCTAAAGGCAGAATAACATACAGGTATAAATAGAAAAGTTATTGCTTGAAAAAATAATATTTTAAAATTGAGGGATAAATGAAAGTGCGTTCATCAGTAAAACCAATGTGTACAAAATGCAAGATAATTAAGAGAGAGGGGATTCTACGCGTTATTTGTACCAACCCCAAACACAAGCAGAGACAAGGGTGATAACAAGTTAAGAGTTGAGGATTAACTTGCCTGTTAACATTCAACTCTTAACTCATAATTATTTTAAGGAGAGAAAGTGAGAATAGCAGGAGTAGATTTACAAAACAATGAGAGGATAGAGATAGGACTTACAAAAATCTTTGGTATAGGGCGGACTGCTTCCATGAATATACTTAAGGAAGCCGGAGTCGACTTTAACAAGAGAGTCAAGGACATTACTGACGAGGAAGGCATTAAGATAAGGGCTGCTATAGATAAGGATTTTACGGTTGAGGGTGATCTCAGGCGTGAGGTAGCCATGAACATAAAGAGGCTGCGTGATATAGGCAGTTACAGGGGAACCAGGCATAAACTTAAACTCCCTTCGAGAGGGCAGAGGACAAAGACTAATGCCCGTACGCGTAAGGGCGCTAAAAAATCTATTGGCGGGCTTCAGAAAAAATAATATTCACTGAAACAATATCCAGATTGTAATTATATATAAGGATTGGAGGATTAATGGCCCAGAAGAAGCGAGGCGGAAAAAAAGAGAAAAAGGCAGTTCATTCAGGTTCAGTATTTATTCAGGCTACTTTTAATAATACAATAGTTACAATAACTGATAAATCAGGCAATGTTGTCGCATGGTCTTCAGCAGGTGCCCATGGTTTTAAAGGTTCAAGAAAAGGCACGCCATATGCTGCGCAGATCACTGCGGAAAATGCCTCAAAGAAGGCGATGGGATTTGGAATGCGCCAGGTCGATATATTTGTCAAGGGTCCGGGAGCAGGCAGGGAATCGGCGATAAGGGCCGTGTCTTCAGCCGGACTCGGAGTTAATATAATAAGAGATATTACACCTGTTCCGCATAACGGCACAAGGCCGCCGAAGAGGAGAAGAGTCTAATGGCAAGATACACAGGAGCCCTCTGCAGGCTGTGCAGAAGGGAAGGGGAGAAACTCTTCCTTAAAGGTGACAGATGTTTTATGGATAAATGTGCTGTAGAGAGGAGAAAGTATCCCCCAGGACAGCATGGCCAGCGAAGAAAGAAGATGTCCGACTATGCCGTCCAGTTAAGGGCTAAACAGAAGGCTAAGGAAACTTACAGTGTGCTTGAGCGTCAGTTTAAGAAATATTTTTACATGGCGGATAAAATGAGCGGGGTTACAGGAAGTAATCTTCTTAAAATTCTTGAGAGCAGGCTTGACAATGTTGTTTTCCGTCTTGGCTTTGCTGCAAACCGCAACCAGGCAAGACAGTTAGTGACACACGGCCACTTTACCGTGAACGGCAAACCTGTAAATATATCTTCATACCTTGTTCGCGCAGGTGATGTTGTAAGTCCGAGTGAAGCCGGCAAGAAGTTCAAGGTCATTCAGGAAAACATGGAAAAAGTTCAGCAGAAGGGAGTATTGTCCTGGCTTGAAATGGATATTGAAGGCCTGAAGGGCAAGGTTCTGCATCTTCCTGAAAGAGATGAAATAGATATTCCTGTTCAGGAACAGCTCATAGTTGAGCTTTATTCAAAATAATTTTAATATTCTTAAGTTAAAAGTTATTAATAATTTTTTTAATTTTTAGCTTTTAACTTGTAACTTTTTTCATATTTTGGAGGACAGATGGAATTCAAAAAAAGAGGTTTTAACATTCCTGAAAGGGTTGTTTTTGATTCAGGCAGCGACCATAAATATGGCAAGCTTATCGCCGAACCATTTGAAAGAGGCTATGGCACTACTGTAGGTAACGCATTAAGAAGGGTTTTGCTTTCTTCTATTGAAGGGGCAGCGGTTACTTCTGTAAAGATTCCTGGAGTGCTTCATGAGTTTTCCACGCTGCAGGGCCTTAAAGAGGATGTCGTTGATCTCATACTCAACATCAAGCAGCTCAGATTCAAGATGCATTCAGATGAACCCAAGGTTGTAACTATTGAGATAAGCGGCCCCGGGGAGGTCAAGGGCAGGGATATTATCACTGATGCCGATGTCGAGGTTCTTACCCCTGATCAGCATATTGCAACCCTTGACAAGAAGATGAAATTTACTGCTGAACTCAAGATTGAAAAGGGCACCGGCTACAGAGTGCCTGATGAAGTGCACGGTGAGGATGAAACCGTGGATATGATAAAGGTAGACTCTATATTCACCCCTGTCAGGAAGGTCAACTTTTGGATAGAGGGGGCCAGGGTTGGCCGTTCAACCGACTTTGATAAGCTTATCATGGAGATATGGACTGACGGCAGTATCACTCCTCAGGAAGCTCTTTCCCAGGCCGCAAATATACTAAATGAACATATATCTCTTTTTTCCATGGATGAGGAAGTGAAAAAGGAAGTTATAGATACAGATGCATATGCAGATGATATTGTTCCTGATGAAGAAGATGATGATAGTTCGTTTGAGGAGATGGATGAAGAGGAAGAACCGAGTTCACTGAGTGTGTTTAATGACAATCTCCTTAAGAGCGTTGATGAACTTGAGCTTTCAGTACGTTCAAATAACTGCCTTAAGAATGCAAATATATTTACAATTGCCGACCTTGTACAGAGGACTGAGTCTGAGATGCTCAGGACTAAAAACTTCGGCAGAAAGTCACTAAACGAGATAAAAGAGGTAGTTTTAAAGATGGGCCTGCACTTTAACATGAGGATTGAACCAGATGTGTTGAAGAAACTGGAGAAGGCCAGAGGAGTCAAGCATGCGTCATAAAGTAGCCGGCAGAGGATTTGGAAGGAACACAAAGCAGAGGAAAGCACTTTTGAGGGGTTTGGTAATATCACTTTTAACCCACTTAAAGATAGAGACGACCGTTGCCAAGGCAAAAGAGACAAGGAAGATAGCTGAGAAGATAATCACTCTCGGCAAGAAGGGCGACCTGCATGCAAGAAGGCTTGCGATGTCATCTATTCCTGATGAGAACTCCATCACCAAACTCTTTAATGAAATAGCACCGAAGATAAGCCGCACCAGCGGTTACCTTAGAGTGCTGCAGACCCGCAACAGGATAGGCGACAATGCTTCAATGGCTGTGCTTGAGTTTGTTGATTATGAGAAGCTCCAGAACAAAGAGGAGATAGAGCAGAAGGCAAAGAAGAAAGAGGCAAAGGCTGCGAAAGCAGAGACGACAGAAAAGTAAAGTTTAATTAATATAAATCACCCTAAGGCCTGTGAGCGATCACAGGCCTTTTTTTGATTTCAACTTTTGACATAAGGGGCGTACTTTAGTTCATCCTACTTGATGGATGGGTTGGGCGTCGGTTACCCGCGGAACATCATTGCTTCATTGTGCGATCCACTCGTGAGTGCAGCCAGGGTTCTCCTTGATATTGGGGCTGTTGTATAGCCTGGGTTTAATCCCGAATAATAATGGGTTGGTTCCGTAGTACCTCATCTGCGCGTAGGCGGTATCCTTACAAAAATTCTTGTTGCGCACGGTATAGGCCGCGATAACCAATCCCGTGCGGTCCTTCCCATGGCTGCAATGCACCAAGACCGGCCAATTATTTCCTTTCTCTAATGCTTCTATCGCTTGCTTGAGAATATTTTCATCTGGACTGGCCCATGGGTTTAAGTTATGCGGGAAGTCTTCCGGTTGCATGTAAAGAGGGATTACATTGATATTATGCTTCTTGGCGAGACGAAGTTCTTCTGACTCGTCTGCATCAGACGAGAATTTGTTCAGCTTGACCACGGTCTTGATGCCTATCTTCTCCAGATAGCACCAATCTGCATCTCCCTTTGGTTGACCGCTTCGGTAGATTGCACCTACACCATCAGTGCCACCTGGGATTACGATATGGAAGTTATAGACTGGGGCTGGATGCGGATCCTTTATAGCGATAACAGCTGACGGTTGCGTCAATGTCGCGCATGCTGTCAGGATTAAGCAAACGCCCAACATTGCAAGACGTATAACAGGATATACATTTCGCATAACTACTCCTTGCTTTTGTCAGATTTAGGTATCTCTCTCCGCCCAACGCCGAGCTAACCTGAGCGACGCTGTTTGCCGCGTCTGGTTGAGCGCCGTGTTAGGTGAATGCTGAATCACTTACGTTTCTTATTTACTAGATATGGCAGTGAAGTCGCGTGTTCAATAATTCCCTCAACCTCATTCGCTTTGCAGCTATGGGCATCCCAATTGCGCCATTTTGACTGCTTAAGCATGACTGTAAGATTCTTCTTTTCTTTGATATAGCTGAGCAGCTTCGCTACATGTGCCTCCTCTACCACAAGGGAAAAACAATCCGACATGCTAGGTTTGGTTGAGCCGTGCAACCAAGCTAGGAGTGTCAAATCATAGGTGCCATCCTTAGTCATCTGGTACTCAAATGGGCGTTCAATCGAAGAAGAAAACTGAACCTGCTTAGTGACATTCTCTCCACCAAAGACTGTGATAGGAACTGCCAGTGAGTCACGTATTAATTCCCCGCTCTCTCCAAAGGCAAGGTAATAAGCAGGTTCAAGAAGGTAACCCTCGGGGCTGCCGCTATGCTGGATCAAGAGGGCAACTCTATCAACGGTGAGATGCTTGGAGCCAGCATTCGCAAAATTCACTGCCAAGATGAACGAGACAGGCCCCTCCAAGTCGTGGCTGATGGCAGTGTGCTCACCAGCGGTGAGATGGAGTTCGCCCATACGAAATTTTGATACGTATAGACTGATAATTGAGCCGAGCAATGCTACTATTGAAATAACAATGGGCACTAGATCCTTCATCTCAATCATGGTATGTCCCTCCAGATTCTATTCATTTGACTTGCTTCCCACATAACGTAAAGCTCAGTGACGAGTACCACTGCAAGATAACAACAAACCTCCAAACCAATTTGCATACCTCATAACAATGCTACCTCAAAAAGTGTCCTGTGGTACTCGTTCATCTGCAGCGCATGGTTATGCCTCCGCTGGATTGACTTCGTCTCTTGTATAACCAAATCTTTTAGCAAAAAGAATGTCAATATAGTCAGTAAGAAGAAAAAAGAAACCAAATAATTCATGTGAACTATTAATGTCAATGAAAATCATCTTGTCTTTTTCAAGAATACTTGAAGCATGGACAATTCTGTGACGTACCTGCGCTAGATCATCTAGAAAATGTAATGGGTTTTTGTGTTTTGTGCCCTCAAACTCCAGTGGAAAACTAGAGTAATGATTAACTATATCGTTTGCTCTATACCCAATATTAAAAACTTCACTCATCTTGCAAAATTTACCATCCCATTTTCGTGACATGAGTATATCCCGAGAAATATCAAATTGATTTTCAGTGATACCAACAGCCTGAAAAGAACGGTCAAAAAGTTGGTATAAATATGTTTCAAAAGAACCATAAAACATTACCAAGGTCTGTCTCGTCAAAACATTAACTCCATCAACTGTGAAGTTAAGTAATCGTGCAGCAGGCATAACAACATAATTGCCACTATTAAGTTGAATTTTGATAGGTGTCTTTTCTTTGAATGGTAACTTGGGAATAATCGTTTCTGCATAACGTTTTTTACATTCATCAAGGGAGAATTTAGTAACATAAAGAAATCCAGTAATTTCATTGAGTCGTCTAAAAAACAATCGTCGCTCTAACGTACACTTGGTTTTTGGTAAAACAAAAGTGTCACCTGCATAAGGATCTGGTCCCATATTTAATGGATTTTGAGAATCGTCTGATGTCATCTAATTACCTGAGCATATATGTATCGTTAGAGGCATAATAATTAGTATACTGCCAACCGTATTGCTGGAATATGAATATCATAGTTGTATGGATAAGAAAAGGCAAGCACAAATGATATACGGCATAAAGAAGTAGCGCAGAAGTTATAACTTAGCGGAACGAGGAACTAAATACTATCTCCGTTAACCGCGCCAATCTTCCTGAACTTGTCGTATCTCTCTTTGATACGCATCTCCGGGGTTTTTCTGGAGAGTTCATCGATGTGGAGCAATAACGCTCTTTTCATGTTCTCTGCAATCTCTTTGTGGTCTTTGTGTGCGCCGCCTGTTGGTTCGGGTATTATATCGTCGCAGACCCCGAACTTTTTAAGGTCTTCCGCAGTGATCTTAAGCGCTGCGGATGCCCTTTCAAAATCTTTCGGCCCGGTCTCGTTAGGCGCTTTCTTCCATAAGATAGCTGCGCATCCTTCAGGAGATATGACAGAATAGATCGAATGTTCAAGCATAAGTATCCTGTCTGCAACTGAAAGGGCAAGCGCTCCTCCGCTTCCGCCTTCTCCGATCACAACAGAGATGATAGGGTTTTTCAGTTTGAACATCATATAGAGGTTCTTGGCAATGGCTTCAGCCTGGCCTCTTTCTTCAGCGCCAAGTCCGGGATAGGCTCCGGGCGTATCAATAAAAGTTATGAGCGGTTTATTGAAACGGTCAGCGAGCCTCATTATCCTCAGGGCCTTTCTGTACCCTTCAGGGTGGGGCTGGCCGAAGTTTCTTTCGATCCTCTCCCTCGTGGTCTTGCCCTTCTGATGTCCGATGACTACAACAGGGAAGCCCTCAAACCTTGCGATGCCTGCTACTATTGCCGGGTCGTCAGAGAAGTTCCTGTCGCCGTGAAGCTCGACAAAATCTTCCATCAGGAGCTTTATATAGTCAAGGGTATGGGGCCTGTCAGAATGCCGGGCTATCTGGGTCTTTTGCCACGGCGTAAGTTTTGAAAAGATATTGATCCTCAGGTCAGAGGCCTTCTTCTCAAGCTTGCGTATCTCAGATGTTATATTGACGTCCTTGCCGTCAGCTATACGCCTCAGCTCTTCGATCTTATTCTCAAGATCTACTACAGGTTTTTCAAATTCAAGATAATTATGCATAGGTATAATTATATAATATTAATTAAGAATTGCGGAGTTTTCTCCAAGGATATTTTTCACCTCAACAAGCAGCTCGTTGGAAGGCATAATCTTGAAATCGGTTGAAAGTGTTGTCTCCCATTTTTCAGGAGATATGATCTTAAGGAATACATTGCAGTAGCCTGAATGTTTTGTGAATATATCCTGAAGCTTCCTGAGCCTTAGCGGATCGGTATCGTTATTCATTACAAGCACAAGTGACCTGTATTTTTGTTCTGTGGGTTTTTCCCGTCCATTTCCTCTGGCAGCCCTTCCTGATGTTGAAACAGCCTTCAACGCTCCTGCGGTATCATTTATAGAGACGACCTCTTTGGCAATAACCTTCACGCCTTTGTCAGACTTGTCGATATGCCCTGCTATGACTATCGGCTCCTCCTGTGATAAAAGCTCGCTGCACTTTGTGTATATATCAGGGAAGACGACCGCCTCAGCAGTTCCGTACATATCCTCGATAGTGAGGGCTGCCATCATGTCTCCCTTCTTAGTAGTTATCTTCTTGATGCTTTGCACTATGCCGCAGATATTGACATCTTCCTTGTCATTGCATTCCCTTATTGATGTTGTAGACTTGACTGAAAGTTTAGCAAGCTGTTCCTTAAACTTATTAAGCGGATGCCCTGATATATAAAAACCAAGCGCTTCTTTTTCCATGGTCAGGCGCTTTGACTCGCTCCATTCCTCGACTTCAGGAAGATCTTCTGCCGCAGGGGTGTGCATGTCGAACATGCTTCCCTGCCCTGAGTGCATCTCTTTCTGTGACTTCATCGCAGCATCCATTACAGGGCCCAATGCTTCCATAAGCTGCGCCCTTCTGCCGAATGAATCCATGGCGCCAGCTTTGATCAGGCCTTCGATAACTTTCTTATTTACCTTTCTTGAATCAGCCCTTAAGCAGAAATCAAAGTATGAAACAAAACGGCCGCTGTCTCTTATTGAGATTATCGCCTCGATAGCAGAGCCCCCTACACCCTTTACCGCTTCAAGGCCGAAACGAATAGCCCTTCCCATGACTGTGAACTCCCGCTTGCTCTCATTCAGGTCAGGTGGAAGTATCTCTATATCCATATCCCTGCACTCGATAATATAGGCAACGACCTTTTCAGTATTATCCATATCCGAGCTCAGGGATGCTGCCATGAACTCAACAGGGTAGTGGGTCTTAAGATATGCTGTTTGGTATGCTATAAGCGCATATGCTGCGGAATGTGACTTATTAAAACCATACTCGGCGAACTGAAGTATAAGGCCGTACAGCTTCTCAGCCTTCTTCTCGGATATCTTATTCTTCTTTGCTCCTTCGATGAATGTGTTCTTAAGCTTCTCCATCTCCTCAGGGTTCTTTCCGCCCATAGCTTTTCTAAGGATATCAGCCTGTGCAAGCGTGAAGTTTGCGATCTTGTGCGCGACCTTCATAACCTGCTCCTGGTAGAGGATGATGCCGTGTGTCTCTTTAAGTATCTTGTCCAGCTCAGGCAGTGATAGCTTTGACAGAGAGCCTGAGGTTATTATCTCATTTGAAGATTCCTGGTCTTTCTTTCCTTTAATGAACTCATCCACCATGCCGCTCCCAAGAGGGCCGGGCCTGTAAAGCGCCACAAGGGCTATAAGGTCTTCAAAGACCGAAGGCCTTATCCTTACAAGCAGATCTCTCATGCCGGAGCTTTCAAGCTGAAATATGCCTGTGGTCTTTGCAGAGCTCAGGAGATCAAATGTCTCTTTGTCATCAAGAGGGATATTCTTGATAGAAAAATGTCCGGCTTCCGCCTTGTCTTCAGGCAGAAGGTTGCTGTTGATTATCTTTTCAGCCTTGTCAATTACAGTGAGCGTCTTGAGGCCCAGGAAGTCGAACTTGAGCAGTCCCAAATCTTTTATCGCGTCCATATCATACTGTGTAACAACGGCATCCTCGTTAGAAGCCTTGTAAAGCGGAAGGTAATCGGTCAGGGGTTCCGGTGATATAACAATTCCTGCTGCATGCGTTGAGGCGTGCCTTGAGAGGCCCTCAAGCCTTTTGGCGATATCTATCAGCTTCTTTATCTCGTCATTTGTTTCGTAAAGTTCTTTCAGTTGAGGCTCTGCATTAAGCGCCTTGTCAAGGGTCATCTTCAGGTCAAAGGGGATGAGTTTGGCGACCCTGTCCACTTCAGCATAAGGCATGTTCATCACCCTGCCGACATCCCTTATGGCGCCACGCGCCTTCATGGTTCCGAACGTTATGATCTGAGCGACATGATCCTTGCCGTACTTATTGGTCACGTAATCAATTACCTCTGACCTCCTGTCCATGCAGAAATCTATATCTATATCAGGCATGCTCACTCTGTCAGGATTTAAGAACCTCTCAAACAGGAGGTCGTATTTCATAGGGTCGATACCGGTTATATCAAGGCTGTAAGCAACAAGGCTTCCTGCCGCAGAACCTCTTCCCGGGCCGACAGGGATGTCCATGCTCTTTGCATATTTGATAAAGTCCCAGACTATCAGGAAGTAGGAGGAAAAGCCCATCTCATTTATCGTCTTAAGTTCTGTAACCAGCCTTGATGCGTATTCTTCCGGTATATCGCCGCCGAGCTTTTCCTTCAGCCCTGACTCTGTAAGCCGCTTTAAATATGAGTCAAGGTCATCAGTGCTGTCTGCGTTATACCTGGGCAGATGGAACTCCCCGAACACAAGGTCAAGATTGCATCTTTCCGCAACCTTCTTTGTATTCTCAATTACTTCAGGATTATCTTTGAAATAAGCTTTGATCTCGTCCGGACTCTTGAAATAGAAGGAATTCTTTGAGAAGCGCATTCTCTCCTTGTCATCAAGGGTCTTGCCGGTCTGTATGCATAAGAGCGCGTCATGCGCGTTTGAGTCTTCTTTGTTTAAATAGTGGCAGTCGTTGGTTGCAACCACCCCTATGTGGAGGTCTTTGCCAAGTTCTATTATCTGGCTGTTGATTATATCCTGTTCAGGAAGCTCGTTTGCCTGAACCTCAAGATAGAAGTTATCCGCTCCGAGGATATGCATATAGCTTAATGCCGCATCTCTTGCCTCGTCTACCATGCCCCTATGAAGAAGAAACGACACCTCGCCTTTAAGGCAGGCTGACAGGCCGATAAGCCCTCCGCTGTACTGCGACAGCATATCCTTGTCTATCCTCGGCTTGTAATAGAATCCATCAAGATACGCCTTGCTCACCAGCCGGGTCAGATTTTGATAACCGTGTATGTCTTTGCAAAGGAGTATCAGGTGAAAAGATGTCTCTGCTTTTCCGTTGGATGAAGCTTTTTTCAAATGGCTGTCAGGCGCGACATATACCTCACAGCCGATGATAGGCTTCAGCCCTGCCTTTGATACCTTTTTATAAAACTCTATCGCGCCGAACATGTTTCCATGGTCAGTGATAGCGATAGCCGCGAGCTTATACTCAAGGGCCTTCTCGATCATGTCATCAATTCTAATTGCCCCATCAAGCAAGCTGTAATGGGTATGGAGGTGAAGCGGAACGTAGCTGGAATGCATGATAGATTTTAGAATATCAGGGGTCTTTAGTCAAACAACGGAAAAGTTAAAATTTGAGAGTGAAAAGGCATATAATTTTAAAGGAAAAAACCACAACTTCCAGCTTTAAAGTTTATTTGTAATCGCTATTATCTCTTCAAGTTTCCTGAGCGCGGCTCCTGAGTCAATGGCCTCTTCAGCCTGTTTAACAGCTCCAAAAAAACCGTTCGCGTGGCCGCCTGCTATCAGGGCTGCGGCTGAGTTCATTATGGTTATATCCCTTTTGGCGCCGGTTAAGCCTTTGAGTATGTCCATTGTTATCTTCGCATTCTCTTCAGCTGTTCCTCCGACAAGCTCATCCTTTCCTGCTTTTTTAAATCCTATATCCGAAGGAGACAAGTAATAGGTATTCACAGTCCCGTTTTTCAGTTCAGATATTTTTGTATCGTCTGTATTTGTTATCTCATCCAGCCCGTCTTTGCCGTGAACGATAAATGCATGTTCAATGCCGAGGTTACATAGCACATGTGCCATTGTCTCTGTAAGCGGGTCGCTGAATACTCCGAGCACCTGTCTCTTTGCGCCGGCAGGGTTGGTAAGAGGCCCAAGTATATTGAAGACGGTCCTTATGCCCATCTCTTTTCGAGGGCCTATTGCGAACTTCATGGCAGGATGGAAGAGCGGAGCGAACATGAAGCCGAATCCGGTCTCCTGAAGGCAACGCTCTACTTTTTTAGGCTCAAGGTCTATCTTGACCCCGAGGGCCTCAAGAACATCAGCGCTTCCCGACCTGCTTGAGACAGAGCGGTTGCCGTGCTTTGCGACAGGCACGCCGCATGCCGATACGACTATGGCAGAGGTAGTTGAGATGTTGAATGTATGCGCCATGTCGCCGCCTGTCCCGCATGTGTCAACCGTATTCAGGGGAGAATTTATTTTTGTCGCCTTTTCGCGCATGATGACCGCCGCGCCAGTGATCTCATCAATGGTCTCGCCCTTTAATCTCAGGGCTGTCAGAAAAGAGGCTGTCTGCGCGTCTGTAGACTTGCCCTCCATGATATCCCTCATGGAATCAGCCATCTGGACTTTCGAAAGGTCTCGGCCCTCTATTAACAAACTTATGGCTTCTTTTATCATTACATCCTCCGGTCAAAGTATAGCTTTTGGGACATGCTGATTTTATCATAAAAGAAGTTATTAGGGCGAGGGGAAGTTATTGAAGCTTGAGTTACATAAGTTATGAAGAGGGCGCTGTTTCTACTTTATCTGTCGGTACGCAGACACGGTTTCTGCCGGACTGTTTTGCGATGTAGAGGGCCTTGTCGGCTCGTTCGAGGATATCCTTCCACTGGTTGTGGTTGTCGTTTTCGTTAAATGCCGCAACCCCGCAGCTTATGGTAAGGTAGCCCCTTTCACAGCCTTTATGCTCGATCCTTAAAGACTCTATGGCTTGCCTCAGTTTTTCAGCAACAAGTATTGCCTGAGACTTCACCTGCTCATGCACAATTACGACTATCTCTTCACCGCCCCATCTGAATATGTCATCTGACATCCTGATGACCTCTTTTAATGTGTCAGCAACTTTCTTAAGGAGAATATCTCCTTCCAAATGGCCGTATGTATCGTTATAGTTCTTGAAGTAATCTATATCGCACATTATCAGCCCGTAATTCTGAAGGTATCTGCATGCACGGTGATGGGACTTCTTAATCGATTCATAAAAGGCATGGCGATTCCCGATCTCCATGAGGGCATCTGTTCTGGCTATCTCCTCCAGCCTTTTATTTAAATTGCCAAGTTCATCATTTTTTTGTGTAAGCTCCTTTTCAAGGTTCAGTATCCTCTCTCCTGCCCTGACCCTGACCTTAAGCTCTGCCACGTCAAAAGGTTTTGCAACGTAATCATCAGCGCCTGCCTCAAGCCCTTCTACTATGTCCCCTTTTTTGTCTTTGCCGGTAAGCAGTATAAAATAAATATATCCTGTTTTATTCAAGGCGCGTATGTTTTTGCACAATGTGACCCCGTCCATTTCCGGCATCATCCAGTCTGCGATTATGAACTTGATCTCTTCCTGCTGGAATATCTCCCACGCTATCATTCCGTTTTCAGCTGCTATTACTTCGTGGCCCCAGGCCTTGACGGTCTTCTCCAGGAGTTTTCTTGATATGAGGTCGTCTTCAACAACAAGTATCTTCATATTTGCCTTTTACTGTTTAAATGCTCTCTGCGAATTTATTCAACTCGGATATCTCAGACCTGAGATTGTCAACAAGCTGTGTGAGGCCGGATATATCATTGTTTCGGCCTTTGTGCTCTATTGCCAATGCAAGGGATTGCACCCTTGTGGCGCTCAGGTTTCCTGCCGCGCCCTTTATGCTGTGCGCATTCTTCTGCACAGTGTCCGTGTCTCCTGATGCCACGGCGTCCTCGATCGCCTTGATCTTATCCGGTACATAAGAAAGAAATTCATTCAACAGCTCTTTATAAAAGTCTTTGTCATCATCGAACCTGGCCATCGCGCTCTTTATGTCTACAGGTGTATCTGATTCAGGTTTGGCTCCGGATTCAGTAATGTCGTCAGTCGTTTTTGTTGCTATCGGTTTTGGGATGACTATTTTGGATCTTACCCACTTGGAGATCTTCTCCAGCATCTCCTGAGGCTCAATAGGTTTTGACAGGTAGTCGTCCATCCCGGCTTCGATGCAGCGCTCAAAGTCGCCTTTCAGCGCATGTGCTGTCATTGCGATTATTGTTGTGTGCATGCCATTGTTCTCTCTTAAGCGGATCTCATTTGTGGCTTTGATGCCGTCCATCTCCGGCATCTGTATATCCATTAAAACAATATCGTACTTTTTCTTATCCAGCGCTTCAAGCGCCAGCCTGCCGTTCTCAACAATATCAACCTGATACCCTGCTTTTGTCAGTATTTTCTGAGCCACTTTCTGGTTGACCGGATTATCTTCAGCAAGCAGTATATTTACGCTCTGGTACTTTGTGTCCCTCAATGTGTGGCTTGTCACGATCTTATGTCTATGGGTCGATCTATCCTTTTCGTTTCCGCTGAGCACAGTGACAATTGTTTCTAAAAGCAGAGATTCCTTAACAGGCTTTATGAGATAGCCTGAACAACCTATATTCCGTATGTCGGCAACATCTCCCCGGCTCCCCAGAGATGTAAGAATAATTATCTCCGTGTCCTTGATCTCAGGCGTGTTCTTAACAATGACAGTGGTATGCTCACCGTCCATTCCAGGCATCTGCATGTCAAGCAGCATGACCTTGAACGGGTCTTTAGCTGCAGCAGCTTTCTTGAGTTCCCTGATAGCTGCAACTCCGCTGTCAACTGATACCGGCCTGCAGCCATAGTTCTCCAGTGTCTTCTCAAGTATCAGCCTATTGGTCTTGTTATCGTCGGTTATAAGCACTCTCATGCCTTTTAATTCCGGCGTTGTCTTATCAACAGGTATCGGCTGAATATCTTTCTGTTTCTTTATCGGCAGATTGAACCAGAACCTGCTCCCTTTGCCCGGTGTGGTATCAACGCCTATCTCTCCGTTCATGAGTTCAACTAATTTTTTTGATATAGACAGGCCCAGCCCGGTTCCTCCATAGATGCGTGTTGTGGAGCCGTCTGCCTGTGAAAACTCATCAAAGATCATATCCAGCTTGTCTTCAGGCAGCCCTATCCCGGTGTCTGAAACAGAGAAGAGGATATTTTCCACATCATCGTCCTCTTCCAGAAGTTCGGCCCTTATTACCACTTCCCCTTTATGAGTGAACTTGATAGCGTTGTTGCCCAGGTTCAGCAGTATTTGGCGTATCCTGGCAGGGTCGCCTATCAGCAGTGAACTCACTTCATGATGGATCATGCATGCGAGTTCGAGATTCTTTTCAGATGCCTGGAAGGCGAGGGTCTCGGCAACCCCTTCTACTGTAAGCCTCAGGTTGAAATCTATATGCTCTATAGGCATCTTCCCTGACTCGATCTTTGAAAAGTCCAGGATGTCATTTATTATGTTCAGAAGGGAATAAGCGCTCTTTTTAACAATTGAAAGGAAATCATACTGTTCATCCGTAAGCTCGGTATCCAGCGCCAGCGAGGTCATCCCCACAATAGCGTTCATCGGTGTGCGTATCTCATGGCTCATGTTTGCAAGGAACTCGGACTTGATCTTGTTTGCTTCTTCAGCCTTGATACGCTCTGATACAAGATCCTTGTGGGTACCCTCAAGGATGAACATCATGTTGTTGAAGGTCTCGGTTGTTTCATAAAGCGCATCTGCTGTGGACATCTTGTAAACGTCACACTGCTCACACCTGCCGTATTTCTGTGCGAATTGTCCCTGCACTTGTCCCCCGCAGTGTGTGCCTGCAAGCTGCCAGCATCTCACATTATGTTTTCCATAAGCAGGGCAGTCTTCTTTTCCGCACTTTTTAAATTCCCAGCAGGTGGGGATGTAGGGATTATGAACAGGTTTGTATTCATGATTAGTGAAACCTTTTTTTGCCTCAACCTCGTTAATGATCTGCGAGAAGGTTTCAAGTGCATGGTGAAGGTTTTTTCTGTCTGTCTCAAGCTTCTCGCGTGTATCCATAAGCAGGGCTTCCACTGATTTGCGGTCAGTGATATCCTTGGCTATTATTATTATGTCGGTGATATCGCCGTGGTCATCTTTCAGCACAGAGCCTGACAGGATGGATGGTATTGAGTCATGGCCCTTTGTCTCGCATGAGGTCTCATATCCCCTGACAATGCCTGCATCAAGGAGCATGCCGAAGAAATCAGCCTGGTCTGTCTCTCTTCCGGCCTTACCGCACAGCATGCCGAATTCACTGCCTATCAATTCATCTTTGCTGTAGCCGAGGAGGTTCACCGCTGCATTGTTAACGTTCTTGATCCTGCCTTTAGAATCCAGTATGACCATGATGTCAGCAATAGACTCCAGGATCTCGTCGAGGTGGCTTTTTGAGACCAAGACTTCAGAAAGCTTCTGGGTCATCTTATTAAATGCGAGGCCGAGTTGGCCGATCTCATCATCTGAGGCTACATCAACCTTTTGGCTGAGGTTCCCGTCAGCAACAGATTGGAAAACAGTAACAAGGTTCTTCACCGGCCTGGATAGCGCTTTTTGCAGGAGAAAGGCGAGCAGAATACCGGACAATATTCCAATGGCAGCGAAAACCAAACTGAGTGTTTGTGACCGCTTTCCTTTAGATATGATCTCTTCCATGTGCCTGCTTATCTCGACCCGGACATTGTTTTTCAGTGCCAGCACATTCTCATGGGCTGAATGTTCTGTTTCAAGGAGTACCTTTTCCCATGAGCGCACCCCTTCTCCGGTACTTCCAGTGGCAAGCTCCTGTGAATAAGCAACCACTGCAGTTCTGTATTTCTTTGATTTTTCAATAAAGGCCTTCAGCATTACTTTGTCATCTTCATGGATAAGAGTATCTTTCAGGGATTCTGAATCTGCAGTAAGCTGTTTGATGTTTTTCAGCAAAGGCTTTATATCTGTATGGCCTTCAATTACATATACGGTGAGCTGCCCCCTTATATCAACAAACCTTGAAAGAAGTTCATCTATATCCCTGAGATTTTTTCTGTGCCCTTCCTCTAAAGAAGCCAGTTCCCTGTTCATGTATGAAGTGTGGTAGATGTCAAGCAGGCTGATAACGGCTATGAGGAATACAAGTATTCCAAGGCCGATGTATCGGAGGGCGCGGTTTGATATATGCAACTTATTCATAATTATTTAAATATCAGGAAAAGCGGTTCGGATATTCTCCCCTGTCCATACCAGTGCGCTGTTTTCTTATCAATGGGCTCTCCGTAGAGGCCGGGGATTGATATTCCGAAGAGATATTTCTCCCCGGATTTGGGGCTTAACCGGATGTCATCGCTATGCCCTGTATCAAGCTTGCGGCCGAACTCGATAGTCCATACGCCCTCTTTCCATACGCCTTTGGCAGGGATATCTCCCATGCTTCCTGAGGGCTTTATATGCGTGAACTGGTCTATGATGTCACCTTTGTATTCGGTAAGTATTATATTTTGATAGCTGGGGTTCCCTTCATCAGACAGCCTCAGAAGATAACGCTTCTTTCCTGTCGTACTTACAACTTCCTGTGATTTATTCTGAGAGACTGCTGAGATTATGTCGTACTTGTCATCAGCATACCCGCTCGGGTCAGTACGGTTTGCCTTCCAGTACCATATGTCAGCAGTATAGTCATCGTCCGAGAAACTGGAGAGATCGACTTTATGGTCCATCATATTCCATTTGAGGGTAAAGGTATCTTCTCTCTGCGGGCCGAGTATGTATGACTCCAGGTTGTTGTCCCATACCCATGGTTTGTGGAGCCTGTCTTCAGTAGCATCAGGGTATTTGACCAGAAAGTAGATCATATCATCAGTGTAAATACTTTTAATTGTCACATCTGCTTCTGTCCTGACATCTTTTACCTTAAAGCTTTTTATACCCTCCCATACCTTGTCATTGGAAACTCCGTCAATGGCAGGAGACTCTTTGACTTTGGTTGAGGTGATATCTTGTGAGGCGAGGGCGGTTCCGAAGGTTAGGATAATTACTGAAGTTATTAATAAAGATGAAATAAAACCTTTCGTTTTCATATGCTCCTCCATTAAATAAAATGATAAGTTTTATCCATATGTTTGTAATTATATTCTTTCTATATGTGATTAAGCTACTGTTAAATAGCGGGTGGTTACAATTCTAATAAGTTAAAGATAAATGTCAGGAATTGATCTTCCTTATAAGCCATGCCATGTTCTCTCCGAGCTTCTTCATGGTCTCAATCCCTTCGCTGTCATCTTTGACCTCGCCCGGTTTTCTTCCGATGCCGATATTCCAGTAGCTTGAGCCGGGGATTATCATCTCCCCTATGAGGAAGAAGTAGTTTAAAGAGCTGAAGACATGGCTGGCGCCGGCGCGCCGTACGGCGACAACAGCGGCTCCTGCCTTGCGCTTTAACATATTGTCATTGGCGCGTGATACCATGCCTGCTCTTTCGATCAGAGCCTTCATATTTGCAGAGACATCGGCAAAATAGGTGGGAGAGCCGAGAATGATACCGTCAGCCTCAAGCATCTTTTCGATGCATTCATTTGCGATATCATTATCAACGCTGCATCTCTTGTCCTTTTTGTCGAAGCACTTAAAGCATCCGATGCATCCGTGGATAGGCTTGCCTGCCATCTGAAAGAGTTCGGTCTCAATGCCTTCTCTGCTTATCTCATCCAGAACAGAATTTAAGAGTATAGCCGTATTTCCGTCTTTGCGCGCGCTTCCGTTAAAACCGATAACCTTCATCTGCAAGGCCTCCTTTGACAGACTGTTTCAGCGGATTATTTTTGTGAATTTTGAACCCTCGATGGTCAGGTTGAACATAAGCCCTTTATTGCTGAATACAAAGCCGACTATCGGGTCTTCTATATTCATGGTATTGATGTCGCCTCCTTCACCCCATTTCACTATGGCGACTGAGCCGTCTACCCCGGCTTTCCATCCGTCGCTCTTCCTGAAATCGGCAAGCGCTTTGTTTTCGAGGAATACAATAACTATTGACTTTGACTGCGCCCCGAGCTGAAACCCGATAGATGCTGCGGCTGTGCTGTAATATTCTTCTGATTTGCCGTCTATACGCAGCACACCCTCGCCGTATTCTCCGCCTACACCGATGCCTGCTTTTATCACTCCGGAGAAGATAAGCACGCCTTTTGCTTTTTTGAGAAACTCACTCCCTCCGGGGATCTCTTTCTGGAACTGCGCCAGAGTGGCGTCAGCGTCTATGTTTATCTCATCCCTGCTCTTTGCCTCTGAGGCGCTGATTCCGGCAAACAATACGATAAAACTAACAACTGCAACAATGGCTCTCTTCATCTTCATGGCATATCTCCTTTTTTTGAATTAGTTATCTGATTTGACACGCCTGATAAGATCATTTTCTCTCACTCCATCAACAGAAGGGATTGATACGATCTCTTCGTTCCTGCCCACATCAACGTGCTTTCCCTTTTCATTACATATATCATCCACAATGAATGATCTATCTTCAAGTCCTGTTGACAGGAATTCGACACTATCTCCTGTGCTGAGATTGTTCCTTAATAGGATATCGATTCTGCCGTTATGGACTGATCTCACTATGCCGACCAGATCATGGCTCATCCTGTAAACATTTTCTTCATTATGATTGTAATCTTCATCAGGCTGCTTGCCAAGAAACATACCTGTTGTATAACCTCTGCTTGAGATCATGGAAAGTTCTCTAAGCCATCTCTCCTGCACAACGTAGGGACGATCCTTCAGGCTGTCAACCGCTTCCCTGTAAGTCTTGATCACTCCGGCAACGTAATTTATGCCCTTCATGCGCCCCTCTATCTTAAAGCTGTCAATCCCTGCATCGGCAAGCTTATCAAGGTGCTCTAACATGCAGAGGTCTTTTGAGCTCATCATGTATGTGCCTCGCTTGTCTTCATAAACAGGATGAAACTCATCAGGCCGTTTCTCCTCCATTAGCGTATAGTTCCATCTGCAGGAGTTTGTGCATTCCCCATGGTTGGCAGGCCTGTTGGCGAGAAAGCTGCTGATATAGCACCTACCAGAATAAGAGATGCATATTGCGCCGTGGACAAAGCACTCAAGCTCGATTGATACACTGTCGCGTATCTCTTTTATCTCATCGATCGCAAGCTCTCTTGCAAGGACGAGCCTTTTAGCACCGGCCTTTTCCCAGAATAGGGCGGTCTTAGGGTTTGTGATATTTGCCTGCGTGCTTATATGGATCGGGATCTCCGGCGAGATATCTTTTGCCATCTCAAAGATGCCGAGGTCAGAGATTATTATTCCGTCCGGTTTTGCCCTTTTTAGAAAGGTTAAATGATCTTTTATCGGAGAGATATCTCTGCTGTGAGGTATGATGTTTGCAGTGATATATATTCTTTTGCCTTTTTGATGGACCAGCTCAACGGCCTTTATCAGCCCATCTTCATCAAAGTTACCGGCCTTTGCCCTGAGGCTGAATTCAGAAAGCCCCAGATATACCGCGTCGGCGCCGTAGTGAAGCGCGGTTATCAGTTTTTCAAAGTTGCCGGCAGGCGCCAGGAGTTCGGGTGTCTTCATGGAAGATCATATCTTGCGAACTGCCTACTCTTTGGTCCACTCCTGCAGCGTTTCAATGATCTTCTTCGCCTGCTCTTTGCTGGATATGTTGAACTTGGACCTCTGGCTGTACACCCCGTTGGTCTTCTGGTAGCGGCGGATACTGTATTTCTCTTCTCCGAACGTCTCGTTCTTCTTGTCCCACTGCTGGTATCTGAACATTAAAGTCGCCCACGCGCCTTTTGAAAGTATCACCTTGTCAAGTTCCTTGACGAGCTGGACATTGTCCTCTTCATAGTTCATTGTTAATTCATTTACATCTTCAGCACCCATGGCATTCTCCTTTTTTGTTTTATAGAATTATATGCTAAAAGCGCGGTTAATTCCAAGTTGCAGGCGGATTCTGGCTTATTCAGCGAATGTACCTATGGTGTTCGCTGTGGTGATTTGTTATGGGTGTTTTTGAGGGTCTTGTCTGTTATCAAAAACAGAATGAATTACTATTTCGTTTCCTTCGATAGAATAAAATATTGAAAAAGGAAATCTTCTAATGACACAGCCTCTTAAACAGGAATATAATGTTTTGTACATCTCCGGGAAAGCGAGAATGTTATTTAGCGATACCTCAATACAGTCGAGAAATTCAAAACCAAGTCCTCTTCTCTGTTTTTCGTACCATTCAAACGCTAATTCAAGGTCGTCTTTAGCCCTGTCTGTATAGCGCAGAATCATTTATATTTATCACGCAGCTCTTCATGAACACTTTTCCAATCATGAAGTTCCAGTTTTCCATCTTTATAATCTTTGTATCTTTTGTCTAATTCGATTTTTTGCCATTCCGGCATTGGCAGCACTTCATTGTTTCGAGCAATAGCATCCCAAATATCCTCAACTAATAGTAGTTTTTCTGACAAGTCCAATTTATCTATCTCTTTTACGATTTCATTTGGTCTCATTGTGAACACCTCCTATATAAATTTTACAATATTAATATAATCCCACAATGCACGGGTGAGACACGTGTCTTTTTGCGCATGTTAGGGTTTGGCCTTGTACGTGCTTATGAATTGCTTATATGCGTCCAGTACTTTTTGATATCCTTCTTGCGAACGAGAACTAAGAGTGAAGATTAGATAGAAATCACCTTCTTCGCCGTATGACGCTTGCTCCCAGTTTCCCTTTTCTTTCGGGAAAAATGTATACGATTTCAGAAGCTGACCATCAGCAGTAGTAAGTGAAGTAACTTCAGAAATGCTTAGACTGGGATCTTGTGACATGAACTGCTCTTTGTCATCGCTAATCAACGAATCCATAGATTTTATTTCAGGAATTCTTGGCTTGTAAAGCGCCTTCACGTAGATAACTGATTCAGCGTTGGCGAATGTATAACCGTCAGGTGCTTGAGCATTGGCGCTGTACATGTAACTATGATCACGGTCATGGTGCCAGCCTTTTAAAGTTGGCATCTTGGGCCACCAATAGAAACACACCCCGGTTTCACACGGAACGGCAATTTTCTCTATCTCAGCATGAGCGCATAGGGGAAGTAACACCAATACGATTAATAGAGCAACGAGACGTTTCATATTATCTCCTAACCATATTTTTATTAGATAGTTATCTGGATAATAACAATATTTCTTAGCAGGGTCAATATAATTCTATTTGCAAAGCAGGGCATCGCTAACCGCTTTAATGATATTCGCCTGAAGTTCTCTCCAGTGCCTCTTATCTCCGACGGGAAATTTCTGATTGACCTCAAGCTCAACCCCGATATACTGTCTCTGCGGGAAACTTTTTCTGAAATATGTCACAAGACCATCGGCTTTGCCGAGGTAGGGATAATTGCGGCGGACGACGAGATCGTGATTTGAGGCGGTGAGCGCCTTCTGCCAGCGGATGCAGAAATCTTTTTCTTTCATTCTCGAAGGGTCATATAGCAGCCCAATATCTGCAGTGCGCTTCACGCCATTAATCACAGGCGTAAAGGTATGAACCGCTATGTGCAGAACATTTTTGCCCGAATGAATCTTTTCTGCAATAACTGATTCAATAGCATTCCGGTAGGGATGGTAGTATTTTTTTAGGATATTGGCTCTTTCATCACGGTCGATCTTTCGGCTTATTTCAGAAAAGAGGTTCGGATGTTTTAATGACCGGTTCAGGTCAACAAGCAGGCGTGTGATTTCTGAGTAATAACAGCGGACTCCGAGATCTTCTGCAATGGCTCCTGCGAGTTCATATGAGCCATGATCAAAACCCTTATGGCTCTTCAGCAGTTTTTCTTTGCCCTTGAAAAGATGTGCGTATTCCTGCGGCACAAGATTGCCGCCGTGTTCGCAGGAGATGATTATCTCAAATGGCTTATTCAATGAACACCCTGTTTTCAGCGAGGCATTCGCAAAGTTTTTTATATGCCGTTTTCAGCTTTTCATGTGAAGGGTTTCTGCCAATGGATCTGAGTATTCGCTTTGAGAGAGTTCCCTCTTCTGTAATGAGCCTGAGTATTTCAAGCGATTCAGAAGAAATGGCGGCTTTCTTTCCGGCTTCAGTTATAAGATGCTTCCACAATTCATTTGCAGTTGCCTTCTTTCCAAAGAATCCGAACATCTCGAGATAATGCGCATTCTCAATTACCGCGCTTCCGCTATCGCGTATGGTGCTTTTAAAGACCGGAAGCAATGCGTTCACTCCCCATGCCTTCTGTTCTTCATAGCCGGACCATTCATCAGCAACAAGAAGTTTTAAGACTGATATGATTATCTCAGCTATGGCGATATCAGCGCGCGGGCATTCCTGCGTATCTGCAATACGTATCTCCATCGCGTTTCTCTCGTAACGCGGTATGGCGCCTCTTGAATTGAGCCATTCATTTTGCAGGATATTCTCATCATCATATTCCGCTATATCCCTGTACATTTTCCCAAGTATCTTTTCTTTGTATTCAGCCTTTGTGAAGACAGGTTCAGGAATTATCTTTCCCATGATCGAAGGAACCTTCTTCTGGTTTGCGGCGTAATGCAGAAGCCGCGTATCCTGCAAGCCGGTGATCTTCCCTTCAACAACAGGAGAACTTGCGGCGAGCGCTGGGATCATCGGTAGGAGCAGCCGTACAGCGGCATGAAGCCTGCCGAATTCATCATCACCTTTGAAAGAGAGATTTATGTGCATGCTCTGGACATTTGCCCAGCCGTGCCTCTTGCAGTTGAATATCCTGTCGTAGGTTTCGTACACATTATGGTAACGGCGCGCCCATAGCCTGGTCTCTTTTCGGGGGTTCATCCACGGATGCATGGCAGAGGGCATGAGCATTCCGCCCATCGGGCTGAGGATCTTATTGATGTCTGTTATCTGCTTATGAAATGATTTTGAAAGCCCCTTCAGCGAGGGCACGGGATCATTGTTCTTGATCTCCATGACATGAGAGACAAGTTCATTTGACCAGCCCATGCTGCCGTTATAATGATCGGTCGTGTACCGTCCTGCTGCAGAGCGGAGGACTTCGTCGGATACAGGCATGACATCAAGCGTTTCGCAGTCTGCGATAATATATTCGAGTTCAATGCCGCAGCCTTCAAACAGTTTCAGTCTATTCGCAGCCACAGGTTAATACCATGTTTCCTTGCGCTGTTCTATCCTGCGCAATATGACACGCATGATCCTCAGGTAGAGCTCTTCTTTGAGTATCGCGTCCTCAACCCCGTAGTCGATGTTGGGATTGTCGTTCACTTCAATGATGTAATACTTGTCGCCGTCCTGTTTTATGTCGACACCGTATAAACCGTCGCCTATCAGGTTTGCGGCGCGGAGCGCGGCGCGTATGAGGCCTGTTGGAGCATGCTCCACCGGGATAGTTTCAGCCCTGCCGTCTTCGGTCTTTAAACCGTTCAGGTCGCGTTTTATTATCTGCCAGTGTTTTTTAGCCATGTAATATTTGCATACAAAAAGCGGCTGCCGATCAAAGACGCCGACGCGCCAGTCAAAAGGTGTTGACAGGAATTCCTGGGCGATTATCAGCTCTGAACGGTCGAGCATCTTCCCCACATTCAGCCTCAGTTCTTCCTCAGTCTCAACCTTTATGACACCCTGTGAGAACGAACTGTCCGGCTTTTTCAGGATGCAGGGCAGACCGAGCATACCGGTTATCTGTTTTGCATTTTCGCGGTGAACGATGACCGTCTTTGGAGTCAGCATCTTGTTGCGCTCAAGCAGTTCCGCAAGAAAGACCTTATTGGTACACTTCAGTATGGACTCAGGATCGTCAATAACAACCAGTCCCTCTGCCGCAGCCTTGCTTGCAAAGCGGTATGTATGATGAAGTACGCTTGTGGTCTCACGGATGAAGAGCGCGTCAAACTCGCTGAGCCTGCCGAAATCTTCCCTGTCGATAAGTTCCGCTTCCATTCCGAGAGATTCCGAAGACCTTATGAAACGTTCGATAGCTTTCGGGTTTGAAGGCTGTTCCTCTTCATCTTTATCAAAGAGGATAGCGAGGTCGAATCGCGGCGCCTTTTTTCTGCTGGTGTATTTCCGCCTCTTCTGGAAATACTCACTTGCGGCTTCAACCACAAAAGCGCGATGCTCTTCAGGGATGTCGTTCACTGCGATGGGATTAATATTCTGTATCTGCCATTTCTGCTCTTTGTCATTAAAGACAAATATAGCCCGCAGAAATGGAGACTCAAAAAGTTTGAATAGATGGTTGCAGAGCGGGTCATGCCTCTTTGCCATATTCCGTCCAAAATAAATACTGAGCACAAACTCTGTCGACTGGATAGGGGCAAGGCTCTTCTGAATAAGTTCTTCAACTTCATCAGAAGCAACCCGTATGATGGTCTGGGATTTAAGGTCCTGTATCGTGCTGATGCTCGGAATGGGCTTGTGCCCCCTTGCGGCGGCAAGCAGCGAGACATAGTAGCCGGTGCTCTGATACCGGTAGGACCGGCAGAGATTGAAGACCTTCACGTCACGCATCGCGGCATAGCCCGGATCGGTAAGATAGGTCTTTGCAGCTACAAGTTCACTTCCTTCAAAATGGATCGGAAGGTCGCTGGGGTCATTGACGACTATAAGTATTGCCAATCTTCTTCCTTACTTTGCCTTCTTGGGTTCGATGATGAGCAGGTTTGCGTCATAGGTCAGAACTCCAAGAAGTACAGAACACAAAACCCTGTCTATTGAGATCATATAATGATGGCTGTCGGAATACGGGTTCGCGAGAAAAGGGTCAGCCACCATGACGGTCCGCTCTTCCCTGTTATATCCGTTCAACACGACAAAATGCCCTGCAGGCTCTCCCTTTATATCATCCCAGTCGTTCATCTGTCCTGATTCCCTCGGGCTCTGGTAAAGATATGTTGAACTGAGGCCCGTTAAGATCGGAGCGGCGCGGTTCAGGTATTTTCTTATAAGCGCTTTGGTCAGGTCCTTTAATCTCAGCTTGCCGCCAAGCTGCAGGAATTCAAGAAAGCCTTCTGTTGCCACATGGAGTTTGGGAATATCCTTTGCCGACATCTGTGCTTTTAAACGTTCCTGTATATCCGGCCCGTCGTCCGCAAACCATGTCGGGTCAAAGATGTTGAGGTTGTATGTGTAGATCGTTGCGGTATATCCGCGGTTCAAGGCATGGCATGCCAGAAACACGGCAAGTGTGCCGCCCTCATCAAGATACTTTACCTCCTGGACAACCTGATCCAGCGAGATATTGTCCCCGAAATAATTATAAACTGCGTGCAGGCATGCCGGGCCGCATGTTGTCTCAGTTGGCTGGGCTAAGATATTGAAATCAAGGCTTTGTTTCACTTGCTGAAATAGGTCATGTCATCACCTTATCTTTGGGTCGATCACTCAGTTATTATATAACTTAAACTTTACCAAAAATCAATTTAACTTTTCCTAACTGTCTCAATCAGATTTCTTCTTAAACGGTATCAGATCATATACAAGCCCTATTGTCGGTGTTGTGCTGATTACCTTCAAAAATAGTTTTGAATATGGGATGTGCTCAACCTCCCTGACCTCCCTGAGTTTTGGAATGAAGATAAACGAGGCTATATACCTGATGATGCAGCTCACAACAAATACCAGAAGGTAATTCGACCAGAATATCTGATTGTAGCGTACTATCAGGCCGCCGATTAGGGAGCCGGCAAATATGGCAACACCGTTAATGACATTGTAATATGCGATGCCGGTCGCCCTTTTTTGAGGTGTTGTTGTGTCAAAGATAAAATTAAAGGATGCTATCTCAAAACCTGCCCAGACAAAACCGGCATAGATCTGGACTGCCAGAAGATACCAGACCGAACTGGAAAAGAGCCAGAGAATAGGCGCAAGAGGCATTAAGAAACCTGATAGGCTCAGTACCTTTCTTGAGCCGAACCTGTCGGATGCCTTGCCCCAGACAGGCATGAAGAGGAGTTTTGAAATGATGGCAGCCGCAATGATGATGGTATATGTTGAGTAGCTGAATTTCAGGTCGTTCAGCATATAGGGAGTAAAGAACGGCGCTGACATATAGACGCAGGAATTCATTAAAGAGAGGTAAAGCACAAATGTGCCGTAGTTACGGAATCTCGCCTGTCTGATGAACTCAACAAAACTGAATTCAGCTGATTCAGACACTTCATACGGCGGTTCGTACTTTTTCCTAAGGAAGAAAAATGAGGCTATTCTCGAAATAAGCGCAAGTGAAAAGATCGTGACAAAGCCTATATACTGCATTTCAGGCGTGCTTGAAAAATTCTGCAGAATATATCCGCCTGCCATGTAAGCTGAGAATGTTGCAAAGCCTGTTACCTTGTTCCTCATGCCGAAGTAAGCGCCGCGCTCGTTTTCATTCACAAGGTCGCCCATCCAGCTGTTCCATGCCGGGCTGAGTATCATGCCGAATAACCAGTAAAGGCAGGCAAAAAATATCAGATGAGCGATACGGAATGTTCCGAAGAAGAATACGAGGGATATTGGGATATACATCAGACCCTGGAGCAGGGCTGCTGTTGAGACGAGATTTTTCCGCGATCCAAAAAGCCTGATAAGCCTATTTGAGTAAAGCTGCGATAGTGAACCTATCAGCAGAGGCATGGAGCTTAACAGGCCGAGGTTTATGTTGGTTGCTTTGAGAAAGACTGCGAAAGCAGCTAGAAAAGATTCTCCGAAACCTATCATAGATGCGGCAAAGGTCCCGTCAATGATAGAGTAATGAAGGCTCTTCTTTATCCTGTCACTGCCGTTAGTCTTCATATTCTGCTTCCCATAACTCGAAGTAATGCGGGGGAAAGTTCAGCTGCTTATCTTTCTGCAGTATGGATAAATATAATATTTGTTATTGCTTCCGGTCAAATTTCATATATAATTCATTCTATCAGGGAAGTATCAAACTGTCTTGTTTTATAATCGTTACAAAAAGGCAAATTGAAGATATTAAGTGTAAACACAGGAAGTTCCTCTGTCCGTCTTGCCGCATTTATCAATTCAGGCAGCGTGCCTAAAAAGCTGGCTGACAGACATATAAAGCTGAACGAGAGTACACCCGAGGCAATTCTGCGGGCTTTTGTTAATGAAAGCAATTTTAAGGATGTTCAATGCATTGCCCACCGTGTCGTTCATGGAGGCACAAAACTCCTTCAGCCATGTCTGATAAATAGTGAAATCGAGAATGAGATCAACCGCCTTTCACCTATGGCGCCATTGCACAATCCATCGGCTTTGAAATGGATCCGCATATGCCGCGAATTATTCGGGCAGAATGTTCCGCAGGTTGCGGTCTTTGATACAGCCTTTTATTCTCAGATGCCTGAAGTTGCAAAAACGTACGCTTTGCCTCGTGATATTTGCATAGAGCACGGGATACGGCGTTACGGCTTTCACGGCCTTGCTCACAGCGCCATGCTTCAGAGATGGCAGGGAATACGGCCTGATATTAAATACGGGGGCAGGGTGATATCGCTTCAGCTTGGCGCAGGCTGTTCGATAACTTCTATAAGAGATGGCAAAGCTGTAGATACCTCAATGGGCTTTTCTCCTCTTGAAGGTCTGGTCATGGCAACACGCTCAGGAGATATTGACCCTGAGATATTATTATTTCTTCAAAAGTCCGGAGGCCTTACAGCAGATGAGATACATAAAATGCTGAGCGAGTCCTCAGGTTTATTGGGTTTATCAGGCATCAGCAATGATATGCGTGTGCTGCTGGAAAGCGACGCACCTGAAGCGCGCCTTGCAATTGATCTTTACTGCTACCGCGCAAGAAAATATATAGGTTCATACCTTTCAGTTCTCAACGGGGCTGATGTAATTCTCTTTGGCGGCGGGGTAGGGGAGAATGCTTCGTTGATAAGAGAGCGCATTCTCCATGATATGAAATGGTGCGGCATAGAGCTTGACCGCCGTATTAACAATGATACAATTGGTATTGAAGGGCGCATCACTTCATCTTCAAGTAAAATTGAAGCGTGGGTGATTTCAGTAGACGAAGCCGCAGTTCTTGCAAAAGAGGCGTTTACAGTTATAGGAGGGTTAAATGAGTAATGTTTTATCCGCAGAGCAATTACAGTTAATGAATGCTTACTGGCGCGCGGCAAATTATCTTGCCGTGGGGCAGATATATCTTTATGATAATCCGCTCCTGAAGGAA
Source organism: Thermodesulfovibrionia bacterium (assembly GCA_030646035.1). Taxonomy (NCBI): domain Bacteria; kingdom Pseudomonadati; phylum Nitrospirota; class Thermodesulfovibrionia; species Thermodesulfovibrionia bacterium. The sequence goes on from JAUSMY010000040.1 coordinate 39,900, forward strand.
CCTCTGAAGATAGAGCACATCAAGCCGAGGCTGCTCGGCCACTGGGGCACGACTCCGGGGCTCAATTTTATTTACGTTCATCTCAACAGAATTATAAAGGAGCATGACCTGAATGTGCTCTACATTGCCGGCCCCGGTCACGGCGGCCCTGCGATCGTTGCCAACACTTATCTTGAAGGAACGTACAGCGAGGTCTATCCGCATATTTCTCAGGATGCCGACGGGATGAAGAAACTCTTTAAACAGTTCTCATTCCCCGGCGGAATTCCCAGCCATGTAGCGCCTGAGACACCGGGTTCGATACATGAAGGAGGTGAACTCGGTTATGCTGTTTCTCATGCCTACGGCGCGGTATTTGATAACCCCGGCCTTATCGCTGCCTGTGTCGTCGGAGACGGAGAGGCTGAGACAGGACCGCTTGCCGCTGCCTGGCATTCAAACAAATTTCTAAATCCTGCGCGCGATGGAGCAGTATTGCCGATACTTCATCTGAACGGATACAAGATAGCCAACCCCACACTTTTGGCAAGGATCAGTCATGAGGAGCTTGAAAAGCTTTTTATCGGGTATGGATATAAACCGTATTTTGTTGAAGGGTCTGACCCCGAAGTCATGCATGAGCTGATGGCTTCGACCATGGATACAGTTTTTGCCGAGATAAAATCGATACAGGATAGTGCCCGTTTAAATGGGGTTACAAAACGGCCGATGTGGCCTATGATCATTATGCGGACGCCAAAAGGCTGGACCGGCCCGAAGGTAGTTGACGGCAAGAAGACCGAGGGTTCATGGAGGTCGCATCAGGTTCCGTTTTCAGAAATGACTGGCAATCCCGGCCACATCAAACTTCTTGAAGACTGGATGAAGAGCTACAGGCCTGAAGAACTTTTTGATGAGAAAGGCATGCTTAAACCCCAACTGTCTGAACTCGCTCCAAAGGGTGAAAGGCGTATGGGCGCAAATCCTCATGCCAACGGCGGTGCGCTCCTCAAGGCTCTAAAGATGCCTGACTTCCGCGATTACGCGTTAAAGGTAGATGCACCAGGGCAGGTTGAGGGAGAGGCAACACGCGTTATGGGATACTTTCTGCGGGATATAATGAAGCTCAATATGAAGAGCAGTAACTTCCGTGTCTTCGGCCCGGATGAGACAGCATCAAACCGCCTCGGCGCGCTCTTTGAAGTGACAGACCGTGTATGGATGTCTGATACGATTCCTGAAGATGACCACCTCTCTCCTGACGGGCGCGTGATGGAGATACTGAGCGAGCATACGTGCCAGGGCTGGCTTGAGGGCTATCTTCTCACAGGCAGGCACGGGCTTTTCTCATGCTACGAGGCATTTATCCATATCATTGACTCGATGTTCAACCAGCACGCAAAGTGGCTGAAGGTCACGTCAAAGGAGATACCATGGCGCCGTCCTATTGCGTCTCTTAATTATCTCCTGACCTCGCATGTATGGAGGCAGGACCATAACGGCTTCAGCCATCAGGACCCGGGCTTTATCGATCATGTGGTGAACAAGAAGGCGGACATCATCCGCGTTTATCTTCCGCCTGACGCAAACACACTTCTCTTTGTGACAGACAAATGTCTGCGAAGCCGTAACTTCATAAATGTTATTGTCGCTGGCAAACAGCCTGCACCTCAGTGGCTTGACATGGATGCTGCTATCAAGCACTGCACATACGGGATAGGCATATGGGAATGGGCAAGCAATGACAGGGGTTCGGAGCCGGATGTTGTCATGGCATGTGCCGGTGATGTCCCTACACTTGAGACACTTGCCGCAGTGGACATCCTCCGCCAGCAGGTGCCTGATCTAAAAATACGGGTCATCAATATTGTTGACCTCATGACGCTCCAGCCGAAAGAGGAGCATCCGCATGGGCTCTCGGACAAAGACTTTGACACTCTCTTTACTAAGGATAAGCCGATAATATTTGCGTATCATGGTTATCCATGGCTTATCCACCGCCTCACCTACAGAAGGACGAATCACAAGAACCTCCATGTCAGGGGATACAAAGAAGAAGGCACCACCTCAACTCCGTTCGATATGGTCGTCTGTAATGACCTGGACCGTTTCCACCTTGTTGCTGATGTGATAGACCGCGTAGCGGATCTCGGCTCTGTCGCAGCTTACACTAAACAGTTTGTTCGTGATAAACTCATTGAGCATAAGCAGTACATCAAAAAGTACGGCCAGGACATGCCTGAGATCCGTGAATGGACATGGAAACGAAATAACAGCTGAAAAATATTAAGGAGGATTAAATGAGAAGAGCAACGGTAAAAATTATTTTAGGTATTCTTGTAATTGCAATAATGAGCCTTGGGGCATCAAGAAGCGAAGCTCTGCACGAATACTTCAAGAGCCTTGATATAAACAATGACGGAAAGGTAGATCTCCAGGAATTTTCAGGCGAGATGAAGAAGCAGGTCTTTGATGAGCTTGATGCTGATAAGAACAAAGAAGTGACTGAAAGTGAATGGGGCAGCGTCCCTGATATCACTGAAGAGAAAGAGCATGAAAGTGTTTTCAAGAAGATAGACAGGGACACAGACAGCAGGATCACCTTTTTTGAGTTTTCAGATTACGCGGAAAGCAACTCAAACATAATGAAGGCTTTTATGGGCCTGGATATGGATAAGAACAATCTCCTCTCTCCGGATGAGGTCTCATCCAGACCGATGTTCAGGTTGATAACGGTGCATTTTTAAGAGGCGATATATCTGACCAAATGGAACCTTTGACCTTTTTCATCTACGCATTCACATCTATCTTTGTCATTGTAAATCCGGTGAGCGGCATACTCACGTTCATCGCGTTGACTAACGGGATGGATCTTTCTGCAAAGAAAGAGATAGCCAAACGCTCTGTGACGGTCGCCTGCATAACAGCGATAGCTTTTGCCATTGCCGGAGAGGCCATCCTGAGGTTCTTTAATATTACCGTGGACAGTCTGCGTGTCGCAGGAGGGGTGCTGCTCTTTTTGATAGCCATTGACATGCTCCATGGAAGGGTCTCCAGAGAGAGCGTGACGCCTGAGGAAGTCAAGGATGCTTCAAAGAGGGATGATGTCGCCGTGTTCCCGCTTGCTATTCCTCTGCTCACAGGCCCGGGCGCTATCACTACGGTGATCGTATTGATACGAACAGGCAAGACATGGGACTTGAAGGTCATAACACTCCTTGCCATTTTACTGACCTTTTTTCTCTCTTATCTTTTTTTTAGATTCGCTGACAAGATCAACAAGATAATGGGTGTGACCATCTCTCTGGTGATAACGCGGTTGATGGGCCTGATGCTGGCGGCTATAGCTTCCAATTTTATCGCTGAAGGGTTGTGGAATATATATAAGTCGTTCAATTAATTTTAGATAAAAGGATATGGTATAACCAATGTCAATTAACATCTCTTTTCACGGCGGTGTCGATACTGTAACCGGCTCGTGCCATCTTCTTGAAGCCGGAGGTTTGAATATCCTTGTTGACTGCGGGCTCTTTCAGGGCGGTTCTGAGATCGATGAGAAAAACTATGGCGAGTTCGGTTTCGATCCTTCCTCTATCGATTACCTCCTTGTCACGCACGGGCATCTTGACCATTGCGGACGAATTCCAATCCTTGTCAAGAAAGGTTTTAAGGGGAAGATAATTACCACCGCTGCAACCGGCGAGATCGCAAAGGTAATCCTGCTTGATTCCGCGAAGATACAGGAAGAGGATTTTGAGAGATGGAAGAGGATAAAGAGGCGCAGGGGACAGATACAGCGGGAGCCTCTATATACAACTCTCGATGCTGTTGACGCACTTGTGCATTTTGATCCAAGCGCACGATATGAGACTCCGATCAAATTAAACGGAAACGTGACCGCAACATTCAGGGACGCCGGGCATATATTCGGGTCTGCATTCATAGAGATCAAGGTTAAAGGTTTTGGAACGATACTGTTTTCCGGCGATCTCGGCAACAGGGGCAAGCCGATACTTAATGACCCTTCATTCCCTGAAAGAGCTGATGTGGTCATACTTGAAAGCACTTACGCAAACAGGAACCATAAGAATATTGATGACTCAGTAGCTGAATTCCGTCAGGCGATAATCGATACATTCAAAAGGGGCGGCAATGTCCTTATTCCTTCATTTGCATTGGAGAGGGCTCAGGACCTGCTTTATTTCCTGAGAGAATTCAGGCAGAACGCGGAGATACCCGCCTGCACCGTCTATCTTGATTCTCCTATGGCGATCAATGTTGCCGATATCATGCACAGGCATCCTGAACTTTTCGATCTTGAAGCAGCCGGGCTGTTGCAGAGAGGAATAGACCCTTTCATGTTCCAGGGTTTAAAGCTCACAAGGCATCCTGAAGAATCAAGAAAGATAAATTTTATAAAGAGCAATGCCATTATCATTGCGGGTTCAGGCATGTGCAACGGCGGAAGGATAAGCCATCATCTTAAGCATAATATATGGAGAAAAGAATCTTCAGTGATATTCGCGGGCTATCAGGCTGCCGGCACACTTGGGCGGAAGATAGTTGACGGCAACAGGAGAGTGAAGATCTTTGATGAGCCTTTCAAGGTAAACGCAAAGATATATACGATAGGCGGTTTTTCAGCGCATGCTGACAAGGATATACTTTTAGACTGGCTGCGGCACTGCAAAGGGCTTGATAAGGTCTTCCTCGTACACGGCGAGCGCGACAGCATTGAGGGTTTCAGGAAAGAGATAATGAAACAGAAAATATCCGCGAAGGTTAATGTCCCGCATCTGCATCAGTCGTTTTTGCTTGGGTGAGCCGGTCTCTATTGCTTTCATTGGGTTCGATTTTGCTGACTTCTGCTTTGAAACACATCTTGTTTATTAATTCAAAATATCTTCAGCGGTAGTATGTGGGTTAATTTTTTATCTTGAAAAATCAGGCAGTAATGGGGTTGCATTTATCCATCTTTATTTTTTTAAACTAATAACTGATGGTGCTCTTTTGCATGTATGGTATATTAGTACCATGATGAGGTAAAATGAAGGCAGAACTTGTTTATCATGAGAAGAGATATTTTGAGGACAGTACTTTTCAGGAGATAAAGATATGGAGTGTTCCTGAAAGCAGAGACAAGCCTCATGGCATCAAATACTCTTTTGCCTATATTGCTGATAATAAAAGGGTGCTGGGATATGACAATGCAGAATATAAAGGAGACCACAGGCATTACAAAGGCAGAGAGTATCCTTATATATTTCATAGCCTGGATAAGTTATGGCAGGACTTTAACATGGACATAGAACGATTCAGGAGGCAGAGATGAGAGTAAGAGATATAAAAATATCCATAAAAACGCAGGATGAATTATTAGATGAGGTAAAAGGTGTCTGGGGAAAACTGGAAAAAGGTAAGAAGGTTTCAAGGCACGAGGGGATATCTTTTGAAAGTCTTGATGCCATGAGAAAGGTTCTGACAGAGAAGAGGCTGAAGATATTGAAGACGATCAAGAAAGAACATCCGCAATCAATTTATCAACTTGCCAGCCTGCTCCACAGGGATATCAAGAATACATTTAATGATGTCCGGCTTCTGGAAGAGATGGGGCTTATAGATCTGAAGAAGACCAAAGACGGCAGAGAGAAGTGTACTCCTGAAGTGTCATATGACAGGATAGTGCTTGAGATCCCGGTTGGGTAGAGGGCGCTAAAACCACTTCTTCCTCTTAAAGAAGAACAGCATCGTAATTGCCACAGTAGCCATTAGACCCAATGCAAATGGATAACCGTAGTACCAGTTGAGTTCAGGCATATTGAGAGGGCTGTTTGCCGTATTGAAGTTCATGCCGTAGAGTCCTGCGATGAAGGTCAGCGGTATGAATATCGCCGCGAAGATGGTGAGGACCTTCATTACTTCGTTCATCCTGTTGCTTATGCTTGAGAGGTATACATCAAGCATGCCGGAGATCATGTCCCGATAAGTCTCCACTGAATCAATGACCTGTATCGTGTGGTCGTAAAGGTCGCGCAGGTATATGCTGGTGGATTCTTTTATAAGCGGAGTCTCTTCCCGCTCCAGGTTTCCTATCATCTCACGCAGGGGCCATACTGATTTCCGCAGAAATATCATCTCTCTTTTCAATAAATGTATCTTCTGCAGTGTTTCAGGCCTCGGATTCGTGACGAGCTCCTCTTCTATCAGCTCTATATCTTCACCGATATTTTCAATGACCTTGAAATAGTTATCCACTACGGCATCTATCAAGGAATACGCGAGGTAATCAGCGCCTGCCTTTCTTGTGCGCCCTTTATTAAGTTTGATCCGGTCTCTGATCGAGTCAAAAATATCCCCGATATTTTCCTGGAATGTTATGACGTAGTTATTGCCGATGATAAGACTTACCTGCTCAACATCGACATACTTGGTTTCTTCGTTGTAAGTGAGCATTTTGAGGACGATGAATATGTAATCGTCAATAATATCCATCTTGGGGCGCTGTTCTGTATTAAGGAGATCCTCGATGACGAGGGAATGGATATTGTAATGTTCGCCCAGTTTCTCTGCTATAGATACATCATGAAGCCCGTCAACATTGATCCATGTGACCGTCGGCCTTTCTTTGAATGGGAAGCAGTCTTCAACTTTGTGGACTTCTTTTATCTCAACATTGATCTCATCATAATCAATTAAAGTTATCTTTACTTCTTCAGTCTTTTTTTCGCCGACAAATACCGGAGCTCCGGGAAGAAGCCCGGATTTCGTAGATCTCTTTGAACTCTTGTATCTTCTTACTCTGTGTTTAACAGGTTTGGCCATTGGTCTGCTTATAGCTTTAAGAAATTCCTCAGAAGGTCCATCCCTGCCTTTGTCAATATCGATTCAGGATGAAACTGCACGCCTTCTATAAGAAGCTCTTTATGCCTAATCCCCATTATCTCATCCATGTCAGTCCATGCGGTTATCTCAAAGCAATTGGGAAGTGTCTCGCGCTTAATGAGGAGTGAATGGTATCTTGTTGCTTCGAAAGGATTTGGCAATCCTTTAAATATGGTTTTGCCGTCATGATGTATCATTGACGTCTTGCCGTGCATAAGTCTTGGCGCGTTTATTATGTCTCCGCCAAACGCGGCGCCTATTGACTGGTGGCCGAGGCATACGCCGAGTATGGGTAATTTGCCTGCGAAATGTTTTATGACCTCAATTGATATACCCGCTTCTTTAGGCGTGCATGGTCCCGGCGAGATGACTATCTTTCCAGGGCTCAGCATCGCAATCTCAGGAATAGTTATCCTGTCATTCCTAAAGACCTTTACATCTTCACCCAGTTCGCCGAAGTACTGAACCAGGTTATAAGTGAAGGAATCATAGTTGTCGATCATTAATAACATTAAAGTTTCTCCGCCATCTCTATCGCCTTGAACATGCCTTTTGCCTTATTCACTGTCTCCTGATATTCCATTTCAGGGTCAGAGTCTGCCACTATGCCTGCCCCTGCCTGGATGTATGCTTTATCATTCTTAAATATGATAGTCCTTATTGTTATACACATATCCATATTACCTGAAAAGTCAAAGTACCCTAAACATCCGGCATACGGCCCGCGCCTCGTGGGTTCAAGTTCTTCGATTATCTCCATAGCCCTTATCTTCGGCGCTCCAGATACGGTGCCTGCAGGGAATGATGCCCTGAGCACGTCAAATGAGTCAAGCCCTTTTTTGAGCTTGCCCACAACATTTGAGACTATATGCATCACGTGCGAGTATTTCTCAATTGTCATGAGTTCGGTCACTTTTACGGAACCTGTGACCGCAACCCTTCCGACATCGTTTCTGCCAAGGTCAACGAGCATTATATGCTCAGCCAGTTCCTTCGGGTCGGCGATGAGCTCTTTCTCCAATGCGATATCTTCCTCTTTGGTCTTGCCCCTTCTTCTTGTGCCTGCGATAGGCCTCAGTTCGATAGTGTCGTCTTCTACCCTTACGAGTATCTCAGGCGATGAGCCGACAAGCGTGCTTCTGCCTGTATTCAGGTAGAACATATACGGCGATGGGTTGATGACCCTAAGCGCCCTGTAAGCGTTCATGGGGTTGATGTCTGTCTCTCTTTCAAAGTTCTGTGATAATACGACCTGGATGATATCACCGGAGTTGATGTATTCTTTTGCCTTTTCAACAGCCTCTTTAAATCCTTCTTTCCCGAATGAACTTTTTATCTCTGTTTTCTGTTCTGTCCCGGTATTATTGCTCTTTCTGTTCTTTGGCGGGACAGCCTTTGTCATCAGTTTTTTTACTATGGCATTTATCTTTTCTTCAGCCTCTCGGTATGCCTCTTCAGGGTCTTTTCCCTCTGTGTATGCGTTGGATATGACCTTTATTGTCTGGCTCAGGTTATCAAAGACAAGAAGCGTGTCAGTGAACATCAGAAAGATATCAGGGTGGTCAATGCCCTTATGGCGCATGTCAGGCAGCTTTTCAAAATGGCGCACTGTGTCATATCCGATATAGCCGACAAATCCTCCGTGAAACCTCGGGAGGCCTTCTGTCTTTACAGGCCTGTACTTTTTCAGTTCAGCTGATATCACCTCAAGCGGGTCGTGCTTGAACTTAACCTTCTCTTTTTCTGAACCGCGTTTGATAGTGATGTTTCTGCCCTTCCCCTCGATTATCATTGAAGGGGAGCTTCCGAGGAAAGAGTATCTTGCCCATTTCTCGCCGCCCTCGATACTCTCAAGCAAGAAACCTGCCTTAGACTTGAGCTTCAGAAATGCGGAAAGCGGGGTCTCAAGATCGGCAAGGATCTCCCTATAGACAGGGATCAGATTGCCTTCCTTTGTCTTCTTTTTAAATTCCTCTATGTCAGGGTGGAGCATTTGACAAACCCACTCAATATTCATTATGATTTTAACTGTCTATTATAGAATAAAAAGAGTTAAAAATTGTTTTATTGCGGGTGTAGCTCAGTGGTAGAGCACAACCTTGCCAAGGTTGGGGTCGAGAGTTCGAGCCTCTTCACCCGCTCCATTAAAGATCAAAGGAGTTAGTCCCTTCAAATCGGGATTAACTCCTTCTTTTTAATTGGAGATCGCGTATTCTTGCTCTGTTGAAAGCTCTGTTACGATTTCTTAAGATTGTGACATAGAAGCAGTGCCCGGATTTAGCAGGTGTAAGAGGCAAGGATAATGATGGGAGTATACTGTAAATGATCTGCAAAAAATGCGGAGTGGAACTTAATAGGCAGCGCCGTAACTGGCTGATAAAGTTTTTTGTTTTTACAAGATTTTATGAGTGCCCTGTCTGTTATAATTCTTATCTGTGGTTTTATGGTTTCTTGTTGAAACGTCTTTTTCTGTTTACAATTGTCTCAATATTTGCTGCAGAAGCCGTAATTATGTTCACCATCTCGAAGTTCACTTCTTTTCCGTTAAGCACGCAAGCTATTATTGATTCATTAATATTGATATGTGTGGTCATCCCGATCCTGTATTTTTTCCTGGCTAAACCATTACGATTGAATATTGTAGCACGTAAAAACCTGGAGAAGGAAGTTGAAACATTGTCAATATCTGATAAACTTACCGGCTTTTACAACAGGAGAGAATTTTTTGTTCTGGGCGCGGATCAGCTGAAGCTGGCCGAGCGCGAAAAGAGAGAAAAGGTTTTGTTTTGTGCCGGCCTTGATTTCCTGAAGTATATTAATTATAACCTGGGGTACCAGATTGGCGACAATGTATTAATAGAAACAGCCGGCATTATCAGGAAAAGTTTTGATAAATCTGACATCATAGCCCGCATCGGCGGTGATGAGTTTGCGATTCTGGCAGATGGTATGCATGAAGACAACATCCAGAGACTTATCCGCCGCTTAAAAACAAATCTGGATGCATACAATGCTAAAGCGGGAAAGACCTGTGAGATATCTTTAAGTATCGGGATAAAACGTTATAATCCCGAGTCCCCGTGTTCAATAGACAAACTGCTTTCCGATGCTGATGAATTGATGTATGAAGAGAAAAATCTTAAAGGGAAAATGTTAGTTTAACTCCTTGCTGTTTATTGCTATATCAATGTTTCAGCCGTATTTAACGGCTGACTTCACCAATATAATCCGATCCCTCAAGCCGGGCGACTGCAGTAAGTTTTCCATTAATGAAAACCTGAACTGATGGTGTTGCAATGTTAATGCCGGCTGTTAAATTTCTTATGTCACGTCCTATGTTTTCAGCCATTTCCACAGCTTCAAGCTCAGACAGGGCAGGTGATAGATTGATCCGGCAGTTTTTTGGGTTGATTAGTAAAACTGAAAATATCTTGCCTTGATATTTAGAGGTTAAACTGTCTGCTATTGCTTTCCAGTTATGTTCAGTAGTTTTTTGTGTTGTCTGCTCAGTATTTTTCTGCGCCATTTTTTCCTGACGCATTATTGATAACTTGGTCACTAACCACATCGCGCCTAACGATAATAGCCCCATTATTATTATGAAGACTATCAGGCATCGCCCTGCTCTTTTTTTAAGGGATATGTTTACCAAGGTCATCTTTCTCCGGTTCTGGAACATCTCTTCTGTCATTCTTTAGTCTTCTGATATGGTATCTTCGCTGATGTCCTTTATATCCAAGGTGGTGCGTGTGTCTTCGCCTGTCAACTAAAGTCCTCCTGACAAATTTGCGTTCAGCCGCATCTTCTTCCATTTCGCCTTGACGGCCAAACTCGTTATCGTTTTTATCATTATTAACCATCTGAAAGCCTCTGCGTAAATTCTATCACAACCTATACAGTTATAAAAGCGATATTGGATCAATTTTGCCGGCATCTGAAGTTTTTAAATTTTTGAATTGGCAATGAAAAGGTAAAATCTGGTAAAATCCTACTCACACTTAAAAGGCGACGTACCCAAGTGGCTAAGGGGGAGGTCTGCAAAACCTTTATTCAGCGGTTCGAATCCGCTCGTCGCCTCCAATATTTTTGATTGTTTGCCCGAGTCTTTTAAGATAATATATCTAATGCTACTTCCATCGGTCCGAAAGATTCCATATCTTCTTTTATCGCTCTTATCTATTTTGTGCTTTGCCCATATCTCTCATGCTTCATATTTTCAGCCTGATGAGGCCGAGGCTCAGATAAGAGAGGCGGCTGGATTCATAAGTTCAGGCAAACATGTAGAGGCAGAAACATCACTTCTTCAACTGATAGAAAGATCTTCGCCGGATGCCAAGGCCTTTCTCCTGCTTGGAAGGCTTTACCTGATCAAAGGGGAAACCGTTAAGGCTGAACAATACCTGAAGAAGGCTGAAGAGGAGTATCCGCTTCTTAAGGATTATGCGTCAAAACTTCTTGCTGATACTTATCTCAAGAGCAGGGAATATGAAAAGGCCCTTGATGCGGCAGCCCAGATAAAGAACAGCCTTCTCAAGAAGGAAGTGATGCTTATCCGGATAAAATCCCTGCTTGTCTTAAAGAGGGATAATGATGCAAAGAAAGAGCTATATGAATTCATCAATTTATATCCTCAGGAATGGGATTACAAATGGATGCTCGCATCACTGCTTAGAGGAAGAGGCGAAACAGAAGCTGCAGTAAAGATATATAAAGACATCTACATAAGCGCGTCCCCGCTCTCTACGGATGCAAGTAAGGAACTGAAGCCTTTGAAGGCTGATATATTTACAAAGAGGGAGATATTAAAGAGGGCTGACAACTTCTTTAAAAAAGGCGACTACAGGCTGGCCGAAGTTAACTACAATCATGCACTAAAAGGTTTTATTGATCCCATCAAAAAGAGAATAAAATATCAGATCGCTACGTGCCGTTTCAGGCTTAAGGATTATGATAAGTCAGCTGCTATCTTTGGCACGGTCGGTTCCGCAAGGGCAAAATACTGGCAGGCAAGGTCTCTTTACAGGGCTGACAGGTTTGGGGAGTTTGTGCAGGTAGTAAATGAACTCCGGAAGAAGTACCCTAATGACAAATACTCTGCAATGGCTCTCTTTGTTTACGCCGACGACTTCAGGAGAAAGGGTGATGTGAATGCGGCTACAGAGATATTCAATAAAATAATAGAGAACTCACCGTCAGATGCAGAGGAGGCGTTGTGGGGGATAGCGTGGATGAACTACACCGCCGGCAATTATGAGGCGGCCCTTGCAGGTTTTATCAGGCTCTCTGAATATAAGAAGAGCAAGGATTACAATAAGTACATTTACTGGAAGGCAAGGAGCATTGACAAGCTCTCTGAGAACTGCCTTACTCATAAATCTGAAGGTGTAAATTGTCCTGCGTCCGGCAAGTATCTAATCAAAGACTTTGCCCCTGATAACAGTTATTACGGGCTGCTTCTAAGGTTGAATTACGGGATTGGAGAGATGCCTGAGAGGGCTGCTCCTTATATCCCTGAAAGGCCGGAGGGCGTGAGCTTCCAGAGAATAGATGCGCTTGCGCTTTTGGGGATGAAGGATGAGGCGGTGAATGAAATTGCCGCTGTTTTATCAAAATCTCTGGCTAACTCAGAACTGTTATATCTCGGGTACCTGGCCAAGAGCATTGATGAATATAAGAGCATTATCAGATTCGCAGAAGGGGCAGAGGGGAGAGATTTTCTCGTTCTGTCATATCCGCTTGCTTACTGGGATATAATAAGCAGTGTCTCTGAATCAAAAGGCATAGACCCTTATCTTGTTGAGGCTCTTATAAGGGAAGAGAGCAGATTTAATTCTGGTGTGATGTCCTGGGCCGGGGCATACGGCCTTATGCAACTTATGCCTGCCACCGCCGGCAGGCTCAAGTCAGATGCAGGCGTTGTTCTGAAAAATGAGTCAGACCTGTATGATGTTGAAAAAAATATTCTAATTGGAACACACTATCTGTCCTTACTTTTAAAAGAATTCAAGGTTCTGCCTTTTTCTATAGCCTCATATAACGCCGGCGAGAACGCGGTACGGGGATGGATGAAGAGGTATCAGGGGAGGCCTTCTGATGAGATCATAGAGGAGATCCCTTATGATGAGACCAGAAATTACGTAAAAAAGGTTTTAAGGAGTTACTGGCGGTACAGGTTATTATACGGACTGAATATTGAGGGATATTGATTTTTGAGTATAATTAAACAGATAGATTGAAGTGCTTTACTTTTAGGTTTAACTTTGATAACTTACAAACTGACAAAACAGGAAGTCTTTAATTTCTTAAGGGAGGATGATGTCTTGGATAAGATGAAGTTGCTTGAGGAGAAGATAACGCAGGTGATCATAAAGCTCAAATCTCTTTCAGATGAAAATAGTGTACTGAATTCCAGGGTGCAGGAACTCAATGAAGAGCTTGGGAAGAAGGATGAGCAGATCATATCATTTAAAAAAGAATTGGAGATCGCCAATAAACTCAAAGAAAACATTGACAAGCTCAACAGCGAGCGTGACGCCGTTAAGTCTCAGATCGAGGGTTTAATAGGCGAGCTTGAATCTATAGAGCTGTAGGGGATTATTCTATGCGATCAATAGAGGTGCAGATCCTTGGACAGAACTACTCAATAAAGACAGATGAGGATGAGGCTTATATTAAAAAGCTGTCCCAATATGTTGACAGTAAATTAAAAGAGGTCTATAGCGCAGCTCCAAACTCTAATCATGTAAAGGTGGCGATCATGGCTGCATTAGGCATAGCTGATGAACTCTTTAAAACCAGGGATGAGCTGGAATCCTTTGACAAAATTATTGAGGAGAAGACAAGGGTCTTGTCGAGCCTGCTTGAAAAGTAGTCATGATCCCTTAGGCTGCCTTGAATGTACCCCTTTTTTTGTAAAGTGAATAATGGAAGAACATAACGTATTAATACAGGAGAGGCTCAAGAAGCTTCAAAAGCTTAAGGATTCCGGCATAGATCCTTACGGAGGCCCTTTTTCCGTAAAGGACAAGTCTGATGATATTCATTCACACCATGCCGGCAAGAGCAAGGATGAACTTCTTCAGGATGAGATCAATTGCACTATAGCAGGCCGCATCGTGGCATACAGGGGATTCGGCAAGGCTGCCTTTGCCCATATTCAGGATGCGACCGGAAGGATACAAGTCTATTTCAAGAAGGAGATCCTGGGTGAAAGCTATGATCTGCTGAAGGATATGGACATTGGTGACATAACGGGTTTAAGCGGGATCCTCTTTAAAACGAAGACTGATGAACTGACTATAGAGGTCAGGAGCTTTTCAATTCTCTGCAAATCACTTCGCCCTTTGCCTGAAAAATGGCATGGGCTTAAAGATATTGAGATAAGGTACAGGCAGCGTTATGTTGACCTTATCGTTAACCCCGCTGTGAAGGAAGTCTTTATAAAGCGCAGCATGCTGATAAAGGCTCTCAGGGATTTTTTTGATTCCAGGGATTTCATAGAGGTTGAGACCCCGATGATGCATCAGATCCCCGGAGGGGCTGCTGCAAATCCATTCATCACCCATCATAAGGCCCTGGGTATAGACCTTTACCTTAGGATAGCTCCTGAGCTTTATCTCAAGAGGCTCCTTGTCGGCGGATATGACAGGGTATATGAGATTAACAAGAACTTCAGGAACGAGGGCATCTCAAAAAAGCATAACCCTGAATTCACAATGCTTGAGTTTTATATATCTTATGTTGATTACAGATATCTTATGGATCTTACCGAAGAGCTGATCGCTCTCCTGTGCGAAAAGGTCGCAGGGAGTTTAAAGGTGCCGCATGGAGAGGACGGGCAGGAGACGATAGACTTTACGCCTCCGTGGCCGAGGCTGACCATTATGGAGGCGATGGAGAAGGAAGGCGTAGATCGTGCCGTATTCAGTAACATAGCGAAAGCCAGAGCTTTTGCATCTGCAAATAATATCGGTTTTGACAAGAATGCCTCACATGGAAAGATACTGGATGAGATATTCAAAGAGAAGGTTGAGTGGAAGCTGATCCAGCCGACATTTATAACAGATTATCCTGTTGAACTGTCACCGCTTGCAAAGAGAAAGAAAGAGAACCCCGAACTTGTCGAGAGGTTTGAGCTCTTTGTTGCCGGCAGGGAGATAGCAAATGCCTTTTCCGAGCTCAATGACCCGGCAGACCAGAAGCAGAGGTTCCTTGAGCAGGTTGAGGCAAGAGAGAAGGGCGATGATGAGGCCAGCCATATGGATGAGGATTTTGTAAGGGCGTTGGAATACGGCATGCCTCCTGCCGCAGGAGAGGGAATTGGAATCGACAGGCTTCTCATGGTGCTGACAAATTCTCAGTCGATCAGGGACGTTATTCTATTCCCGCAGATGAAACCGGAACAGCAGCAAGGCCAAGAATAAAAAATAAGATTTTAATTTATATTTTATGAACCTTCCTTATCAATTCTTCATAGCGCTCCGCTACTTCAGAAGCAAGAAAAAGAGCAGAGGGATATCCTTGAACACTTTGATATCTATCGGAGGCGTTGCGTTAGGCGTAATGGCTCTGATAATCGTACTTGCCGTAATGGAGGGATTTCAGAAGGATCTACAGGAAAAGATCCTCGGGGTCAATGCGCATATAGTTGTTCAGAGTTATGAAGGCAGGATATCTGATCATGATTCCATGATGAAGACCATAAGTGCTGAAAAAGATGTCCTGTCATCTTCCCCGTATATTTACGGCCAGGTCATGTTACGGTCTGGCGACAGGGTGAACGGTGTTATCTTAAAGGGCATTGATCCGGCGCTTGAGGCGAAGACAACGGATGTGCTGAACAGCCTTAAGGAAGGCAGTTTAGCCGGCCTTAAGGAAGGCAGGGATGTTCCTGAGATAATAATAGGCATGGAGCTTCTCAGGACACTTGGAGCATTTGTAGGCGATGAGATAGAGATGATATCGCCTGTAAGTGAGGTCGGGCCGCTCGGTATGATCCCCAAGATGAAGAAGTTCCGTATCGGTGGTGCCTTCAGAGTCGGTATGTATGAGTATGATTCAGGCCTTGCTTTTATTAATATCAAAGATGCGCAGAAATTTCTCAACTATGGAAGTTCTGTTACGGGAATCGAGGTTCGTGTAAATGACATTTACAAAGCTGAAGCCATATCGGAAAGAATCGGCGATGCTCTCAATAATGGAGCAAAAGTGAATAGCGATGAAAAGATACCTACAATAAAGTATTACGCCTGGGACTGGATACGTATGAACAGGAACCTCTTTTCCGCCCTGAAGCTTGAGAAGATAGTAATGTTCATAATCCTGACACTCGTAATACTTGTCGCATCCTTTAATATCGTCAGCAATCTGATAATGATCGTCATTGAAAAGTCGCGAGAGATAGCTATTCTAAAAGCTGTAGGCGCTACATCCGGCGGGATTATGTCTATCTTCATGATCCACGGCCTGATTATTGGTGTCCTGGGTACGGCCTTTGGTGTTGCCGGAGGATATATTGTTTGCCAGCTGCTTAAGACCTACAAGTTCATAAGCCTGCCTGCAGATGTCTACTATCTCAGCTATCTTCCTGTGAGGATAGACTTGTTTGATTTTCTTATTGTGCCTGCTGCTGCGATTCTGATAAGTTTTCTTGCGACTATTTATCCTTCTTGGCAGGCAGCAAAGCTTCACCCTGTAGAACCGCTCAGGTATGAATAAAGATTTAAAGGAGGCAGCAATTGAGAATATTGATCAATGTCGGCCTGTTTATTTTTTTTCTGCTTGCAGTATGCGCTGTTATAGCTTTTTGGAAGGGCGGTGATCCTTTCAGATGGCTTGGAGAAAACATCATAGTTTTAGGGAAATCGATTATAAGCATCGGAGACAGTGTTGATGAGTTTCTGCATAGAAGATAATAGATCCTGAATAGAGGGATGAAAATGGCTGTTGAACCACTGATAAAGATAAAAAACATATCAAAAACATTTTCCGCGCCGGGCGGAGACCTGACTGTTTTAAAGGATGTCAGCTTTGAAGTTAAGCAAGGCGAGATGACCGCTATAATGGGTCCTTCAGGCGCTGGCAAGAGTACACTTCTTCATATACTCGGTGCGTTGGACAGGCCTACTTCAGGGAGCCTGCATTTCGAAGGCGCTGACATGCTTTCACTTTCAAATGATGCATTAGCTCATTTTAGGAATAAAACAGTCGGTTTTGTCTTTCAGTTTCACCATCTCCTGCCGGAGTTTAACAGTATTGAAAATGTAATAATGCCGGCGCTGATCGCAGGGCTTAATCGTGAAGCAGCAAGGGTGAAAGCTGAGGAGGTTTTACGATCCCTGGGCCTCTCAAAAAGGCTGCTTCATAAACCTGGAGAGCTGTCTGGTGGAGAGCAGCAGAGAGTCGCAGTTGCAAGAGCGCTTATGCTTGACCCTAAGGTTGTTCTTGCCGATGAGCCGACAGGCAATCTCGACACTCAGACCGGTGAGGAGTTGTTCAATCTCTTGATTGAACTTAACAAAAAAGGCATTACGTTCATCATTGTTACCCATAATGAGATCCTTGCATCAAGATGCGGAAGGATCATCAGTATGTGTGACGGCGTTGTTGTTTAATAGTTATTCCGGATTATCTTCTGCCCTGATATTTTCATCTGCTTTTATCTGTAATTATGCCGTAATTATAAATAAAGCTTGACAAAAAAGATTATTTATAATTCAATGTTTAGTATATATGTATATATATAAGCCATATATCTATAATAATTGGCATTAATTATGATCCTTTATCTTGTGCGTCATGGAGATGCAAAAAACAAAAATGAAGATCCCTCAAGGGGACTTTCAGATAACGGGATTGCGGATATTAAGAGGGTTGCAGGGCATCTTGCCGGTTTAAATGTGAGAGTGGAGAGGATATTTCACAGCGGTAAATTAAGGGCGACGCAGACTGCTCAGATAATGGCAGATGCTGTCGGGACCGATTATCCCATCACTGAAACAGACGGGCTTGCCCCGATGGATGACCCGGGGATATGGTATGAACGCATATGCGAGATGAATTACGACGCTATGCTTGTAGGACACCTTCCATATTTAAGTATTCTTTCTGCCTTACTTCTTTCCCGTACTCAGGATAATAGATTTGTTGAATTTGAGACCGGCGGGGTTGCCTGTTTTGAAAGGGCGAAAGACTGCAGGTGGGAGCTGAAGTGGAAGACAGGCCCGGAGAGTATACAGAAGTGATGGTAATAGGAGATTATTGTGGTTGATGTTATGTTAGTGATTATATTAATTCTGGTTCTTGTTGCTGTTGGTCAGCTTACAATGATTCTGAATCGAAGTTCAAAAATTGATTTATCTCAGCTTGAATCCCATATTGCTTCCTTTGAGAGGAACCAGGAAAGGACCGAAAGGGCATTAAGAGAAGAGGTCGCTCTAAATAGAGAAGAAACGTCAAAGAGTTCAAGAAATCTCAGGGAAGAAATGGTCAACAGTATGACAAAAATATCCAATGTTCAGCAAGAGCAGTTTGATAGTTTTTCAAAAAAACTCGATACATTGACACAAAGTAATGAGCAGAAGCTAGATAAAATGAGAGAAACTGTTGAAGGCAGGCTGAAACTTCTTCAGGATGATAACACAAAGAAACTAGACCAAATGAGAGAAACTGTTGATGAAAAACTCCATGCTACTCTTGAAAAACGATTAGGGGAATCTTTTAAGCATGTGAGCGACAGGCTTGAAAAAGTTCATCAGGGACTTGGTGAGATGCAAACATTGGCTGCCGGAGTAGGAGACCTTAAGAAAGTTCTGACAAATGTGAAAACAAGAGGGACTTGGGGTGAAATTCAGCTTGGTGCTCTATTGGAACAAGTATTATCCGGTGAACAATATGAAAAAAACGTCGTCACAAAAAAAGGAAGTAATGACAGAGTTGAATTTGCTATTAAGCTGCCCGGGCATGATGATAAAGATGACCAGCCGGTTTGGTTGCCTATTGATGCAAAATTTCCTCGTGAAGACTATGAAAGACTTGTTGAAGCACAGGAGAAGGCTGATGCCGGGCTTGCAGAAGATGCAGCAAAACAACTGGAGGTCAGGATTAAATCAAGTGCTAAAGAGATTAAAGATAAATACCTTGATCCTCCTCATACTACAGATTTTGGCATTATGTTTTTGCCGACAGAGGGCTTGTTTGCTGAGGTTATAAAAAGACCAGGTCTTTCCGATTTTTTACAGAGAGAATACCGGATATCAGTTACCGGCCCCACAACTTTAGCCGCTTTATTGAACAGCCTTCAAATGGGGTTTAGGACACTTACTATTGAAAAGCGTTCAAGTGAAGTTTGGTCTTTGCTTGGAGCTGTAAAAACAGAATTTGGGAAGTTCGGCACTATTCTTGATAAAACCCAGAAAAAACTTCAAGAAGCCAGCAATACAATAGAAGATGCTGCAAAAAAATCTCGCACTATTGAGAGAAAATTAAAAAATGTACAGGAACTTCCTTCGCAAGAACCTTCATTAATCACTGATGAAATATCAGATAATGATGAAGCCGAAAATGATGGGGTAATTACATAGTCGCAAACCTTAATTAAACAAAGGAGGGCATCATGTCGGAGAAACTGAGTCATGAAGAGTTTATCAGAAAGGCTATTGTAAGTTTAAGAAAGGAGGGCTACAAGGGTATACACACTGTGTACTCAGGTTTCAACAACGCTTTCAAGAAGTATTTTGAGGGAGCCAATCCTGTTGAGGAGACCAATAAACTTGCAAAGGAAGGGAAGCTCGTTATCAGGCCTGTTAAGGGCGGAGTAATGCTGTATCTGCCTGAAGATGTTACGCCTACAAAGGACATCGGTGATGAGGCGCTCAAAAAGATGGGACTTTAGTCTAATATGTCTATCCGCCAGCAGACAGAAGATATAGAGAAACAAGTCCTCCATCCAAAGGCCATGCTGAGTTCAAAGAGCAGGGGGAGGAAGAAGAAAGAGAGAGAAGGCGAGATCAGAACATGCTTTCAGCGGGACAGGGATAGGATAATCCACTGCAAGTCATTCAGAAGGCTGAAGCACAAGACGCAGGTCTTTCTCGCTCCAAGAGGCGACCACTACAGGACACGCCTTACTCACACGCTTGAAGTTTCTCAGATAGCCCGGACAATTGCCAGAGCCCTCAGGCTCAATGAAGACTTGACTGAAGCGATAGCGCTTGGGCACGATCTTGGGCACACTCCTTTCGGGCATGCAGGTGAGGATGTGCTGCGTGAAATATATCCCGGTGGGTTCAAACATTACAAACAGAGCCTCAGGGTTGTTGATGTTCTTGAACGCAACGGGCAGGGACTAAATCTTACATATGAAGTCAGGGACGGAATAGTAAAGCACTCAAAGGGGATGGGGGATATATTCTCACCTGGCAGTAAAAGCACACTTGAAGGCCAGATAGTCAGGGTATCGGATATAATTGCATATGTTAACCATGACCTTGATGATGCTGTCAGGGCCGGTGTCTTGAAACGTTCCAGCATTCCTTCAAGCTTTCTGAAGATAGGCGATACACAGGCAAAAAGGATCGATACCATGGTGAAGGATCTGATTTACTCATCGCTTGATTCAGGTCTTGAATGTATTGAGATGAGTCCGGGAATCAAGAAGGTCACTTATGAATTAAGAGATTTTTTATATGAAAATGTTTATGAAGGGGCGATAGCAAAAAAGGAGTTCAAAAAGGCGCGGAAGATACTGCTTGACCTTTACGAGTATTACATTGAGCATACAGAAGAGGTCTTTAATGAATATCCAAAAGATATGACCAGGAATAAGAAGAGAATGGTCTGTGACTTTATAGCCGGGATGACTGACAGGTTTGCCCTGATGATGTATGAGCGGCACTTTATGCCGCAGCCGTGGATGGTCTTTTAATATGCCTGTTACTTAAACCCGATTGTCTTGACAATGTCTGTATGTCCCCTTATAATTAAGAAAAAGTCTGGAGGATAAATATGACAAAAGCTGATTTAGCCGATAAAATATATGAAACAGTAGGTCTTTCCAAAAAAGAAGCAGCAGGTATTGTGGAACTGCTTTTTGATAATATGAAAAATATCCTTTCTGAAGGTGAGTCAATAAAAATAACCGGTTTTGGTACATTTCTTGTGAGAAAGAAAGGCGCCCGCAGAGGCAGAAATCCAAAGACCGGGGAAGAGATGCAGATCGAACAGAGAAGGGTCGTAACTTTTAAGCCCAGCCTTCAGTTTAAATCCCTTGTTGAAAAGGTATAGATCTTATGGCGCCTTTAGTCCAGGAAAGGATGATTCCGGACAAACTCTTCTATAAAATAGGCGAGGTCAGCAGCATCGCTGATACAGAGTCTTATGTATTGAGATACTGGGAATCTGAGTTCCCTTTTCTTAAGCCCAGGAAGAATAAGGCCGGTCAAAGAGTCTATACAAGGAAGGATCTTGAAACAGTACTCAAAATAAAGAACCTTTTATATAAAGAAAAATATACAATAGCAGGTGTAAAAAATAAGTTTGCCAAGCAGTCAGATGTGAAAAGTTCCGTATCATTAAATACCATTCAGAGTGTTAAGAAGAAGCTTAAAGATATACTTAAGCTTCTCAAATAAGACTTAGAAGTTCCTGCAGCACTTTCCCAGGTTGCAGTTGTAGTCATCAGATACCAGGTATATGGTTATTAAGGTATGGTGATAGGAATACAGTTTTTTATCGGGGCGTGGCGCAGTCTGGTAGCGTACTAGTCTGGGGGACTAGGGGTCGGAGGTTCAAATCCTCTCGCCCCGACCATTAAACAGTCAGCTTGTTTTTATTTCGTGAGTAAAATGTTATAGTAACTATGTTACTGCCCCATTAAAAAGAAGAGGTTTTTAATGGGTATACTTCATGCCTCATTATTTTATAGAGTGGGTTCTCCCACTCTTTTGTTTTTTGGAATATGAAATGGATATAAAGGAACTTGAAGATAAAGTAAAAAATATTATCGAGCCTGTTATTAACTCGATTGGGATTGAGCTTGACCGTCTTTCGATCAGGAAGATGCATGGCAGCTACCTGATGAGGGTATTTATTGATAAGGACAATGGCATTACTATTGACGACTGTGAGAATGTGAGCAGGGAGATAGAGGCGATCCTTGATGTCGAGGATCCGATCCCAGGCTCATATGTTCTTGAGGTCTCTTCACCAGGGCTTGACAGGCCTTTAAAAGGGGCGGCGGATTTCCGAAAACATATAGGTAAGATCGCAAGGGTTGTGATAAACAACTCTATAGATAAGCAGACTTTTTTTGTCGGAAAAATTTTACAGTCTGATGATCTTGGGGTGGTCTTGCTTTTACCCAAGGATAAGGAAATGAAGATACCTTTTGAGAATATCTCAAAGGCAAGACTTGAAGTGGAGGTCGAATAATGAATCGTGAATTAATACAGATAATCGAGCATATGAGCAAGGAGAGGGGGATTCCCAAGGAATCCATCATCCTGACTCTCGAATCAGCAATCTTGTCGGCAGTAAGGAAGAAGATAGGATTGAAGCCTGAGATAGATATTAAGATAAATACAGAAAAAGGCGGCATCTCTATAAATGCAAAGAAGAAGGTAGTTAAAAAGGTAGTGGCGCCTGATGAAGAAATTTCTCTTAAGGATGCTAAAAAAATAGATCCCACAAAAGAGATTGATGACGAGGTTGATACACCTATCTCTTTTGATAATTTTGATTTCGGCAGGATAGCGGCGCAGACAGCAAAACAGGTCCTGTTCCAGAGAGTGAAAGAGGCTGAGAAAGAGGCTATATTTGAGGAGTTTAAGGGCAAAGCCGGCCAGATCATCAGCGGTGTAGTAATACGCAGAGAAAAGGGAAACTATTACGTAACCCTTGGAAGAGCTGAAGCAACGCTTCCTCAAAAGTCAACGTTGCCTTCAGAGACGCTCAAGAGGGGAGAAACCATAAGGGCTTATATAGAGGAAGTAAAGATCGTGAACAAGGCGCCTCTGATATTGCTTTCCAGAACACATCCGAGATTTGTTGCTGAGCTCTTCAAGATGGAGATACCTGAGATATATGATGGCCTTGTTGAGATAAGAGATATTGTGCGTGAGGCCGGAGACAGGACAAAACTTACTGTCATATCGAAAAACTCCATGATAGACCCTGTCGGCGCCTGCGTAGGCATGAAAGGCACAAGGGTTCAGTCTATCGTAAGGGAACTGAAGGGAGAGAGGATCGATATTATCCCCTGGACAGATGACCCTCGCACGCTGATACCCAAAGCGCTCAGCCCTGCTCATGTGGAAAGTATCGGACTGGATGAAGAAGGCAAATCCGCTATGGTCGTTGTCAACGACCAGCAGTTGTCTATAGCTATAGGGAAAAAAGGGCAGAACGTCAGGCTGGCATCTCAGCTGACAGGCTGGGAGATCGAGATAATCGGCGAGTCAGAATATAACAAGATGAGGTCGGGAATTACTGAATCTGAGGAACCCTCGAAGAATGAAGGAGAGTTCCAGGAGGAGAAAACCTCTGAGGATGAAGAAAGCTAAGGATTCAGGCAAGGCAAGAGATTCTGTATTTTTCACAAAGATAACAAAAGATACCTCTGTCCAGTACATTAAAGGCGTCGGCCCTGCACGTGCCAGGCTTTTAGAAAAACTTCATCTAAAGACACTTGAAGACCTCCTGTATCACTTTCCAAGGCGGTATGAAGACAGAAAGAACCTCAGTAAAATATCTGACCTCAAATACGGTAGCCACGAAACAACCGTAGGCCAGATCGTATCCGCAGAAATCGTCAATACACGGAGCAGCAGGATGAAGATCTTTGAGGCCACTCTAAAGGATGATTCCGGTATTCTAATCTGTAAATGGTTCAACCAGCCTTATCTCAAAGAGTATCTGAAAGAAGGTTATGAGGTTGTTGTCAGCGGTGTTGTAAAGGGCAGCCATAATGCAGCTATAGGTCTTATGGAGAATCCTGATTTTGAGCTGATAGGCAAAGAAGATAAATTTATTCATACTTCCAGGATAGTGCCTTTTCATAACGCCACAGAAGGCCTTAAACCAAAACAGTTTCGAACCTTGATCTTTAATACTATCGAGAAACATCTTGATATATTGCAGGATTATCTTCCCGTAGATATCCTGGAACGAAACAGATTGAAGCCCCTCCATTGGAGCATAAAAGAGGCTCACTTTCCTGAAGACATATCTGATATGAGCGAGTTAAATAGAGGTGCGAGCCATGCGCACAGGCGGCTTATTTTTGATGAATTTTTTCTGCTTGAACTCGGCCTTGCCCTTAATAAGAAAAAGATGACGATAGAGAAGGGTATAAGTTTAAAAGGCAAGAGCGATCTCGTAACCCGTTTTTTTAATGGGCTCTCATTTGAGCTTACCGGCGCTCAGAAGAGAGTGATAGATCAGGTAAGTACTGATATGAAGAAGGATGTTCCAATGAACCGCCTTCTTCATGGTGATGTAGGCTGCGGAAAGACTGTAGTGGCGTTTGCCGCTATGCTTATAGCGGTTGACAGCGGTTATCAGGCATGTCTGATGGCGCCTACAGAACTCCTTGCAGAACAGCATTACATAAACATTAAAAAGATGGCAGAGGGGCTTAGCCTGAAGATAGCGCTTCTGACATCAAGCAGCAAAGGCGGGCCTTGTGAGGATATAGCAAGCGGGGCTGCTCAGATAGTGATCGGTACTCATTCACTTATTCAGGAAACTGTGGAGTTCAAGGCGCTCGGCCTTGCAGTTATAGATGAGCAGCACAGGTTCGGTGTTGTTCAGAGGGCGGATCTAAGGCGTAAAGGGAATAACCCTGATATACTCATCATGACCGCAACCCCGATACCCAGAACACTTGCATTGACGCTTTACGGTGACCTTGATATCTCTATAATTGATGAACTTCCTTCAGGCAGAAAACCTATCATGACAAAGATTCTGTTCCCTTCCCAGAAGGATGATGTTTACTCTCGTATAGAGGCTGAGATATCAAAGGGAAGGCAGGCATATATAGTCTACCCTTTAATTGAGGGGTCTGAAAAGTCAGACCTCAAGTCAGCCATAGACGGCGCAGAGGCGCTTAAAATGAAATTTCCTGATAAAAGGATCGGCCTTGTTCACGGGAAGATAGACCGCAATGAGAGAGAGTCTGTCATGAACAGCTTCAAATCCGGGGATATAGATATACTAGTTTCAACTACTGTTATCGAAGTAGGTATAGATGTGCCGAATGCCTCTCTCATGCTTATCGTCCATGCTGAAAGGTTTGGGCTTGCACAATTGCATCAACTAAGGGGACGGATCGGCAGGGGTGACTATGAATCATACTGCCTGCTGCTGGCATACCCGCCATGCAGTGATGATGCAAAGAGGCGCCTTAAAGTTATGGAGTCAACCGGTGACGGATTCAGGATAGCTGAGGAGGACCTGGCAATAAGAGGCCCGGGAGAATTTTTCGGCACAAAGCAGTCAGGCATCCCGGAATTGAAGATTGCTGATATAATAAGGGACATCGGAATTCTTGAGATGGCGCGGAGAGAGGCATTTAATCTTGCAGATGCCGACCCCGGACTGAACCTGCACCCTTTGCTTAAGGAAACTTTAGATAAGAGATGGGCGGGAAGATTAGAACTGGTTAAAAGCTGAAAGTGAAAAGTTTATAATTTTCGGTTTGATAAATCTTCACTTCTAACTCTTAGCATTCAACTCTTTTGGAGGATATATGATGATAGAAAAGATCAGAAAGAGTTTTAATGACGGAGTAGCGAATCTCAAGTGGCTGGCTAATTTCCTTGCTGAGCGTACAAGGGCTGAGACATCCATATTTAAACTGCGTTATGAAAGCAGCAGGCTTGAGAACAGAATAGATGAACTTTATAAAGACGTCGGCAAGCGGGTGCTTGAGATCAAGGAGAAAGAGGAAAAAGATGTTTTTAAGGATTTCATTATCCTTCAGACGATTGATGAGATAAAGGCGCTGAGGAAAGAGATTGATGATTACAGCGGTAAAGAAGAGGAGTTTAAGAAAATTACATAATGTTAACCTATTTTATATTTTTCACATATGGCCTACTGGTAGGTTCTTTTCTTAATGTTTGTATCTATCGCATTCCTATAGGGTTATCTGTAGTAAGGCCTTCATCACTCTGTCCTTCGTGCGGCAATCCTGTGAAGTTCTATGACAATATCCCTGTGCTAAGTTATATATTCCTCGGTGGGAAATGCAGGTCATGTAAGGCAGGTATATCTTCAAGGTATCCGCTTGTTGAGTTTCTTAATGCTGTGTTATACCTTATTCTTGTAAGCAGATTTGGCACTGCTTCACTTCCGGCGCTGATAGTTTATTGCGCCCTTCTTTCAGCTCTTATTGTTATTACATTTATCGATATTGACTATCAGATCATCCCTGATGTGATAAGCCTTACAGGTATTCCTCTCGGGATTCTCTTCGGAGCTTTCCTGCTGCCGGACCCTTTTTTAAGGACTGAACTTATGGGATTTAAAACTTCCTTCATTGGATTTCTTGCAGGCGGGGCAGGATTCTACATGATAGCTGTTTTAGGAAAACTTGTCTTTAGAAAGGATGCAATGGGCGGCGGAGATATAAAGTTTATGGGTATGATAGGCGGTTTTCTCGGGTGGAAGGGTGTGATCCTTACTACTTTTTTAGGTAGCCTCTTCGGCGCAGTCATAGGGATAGCCTTGATCGTATGGAGAGGCAGGGAATGGGGAGCGCAGATACCGTTTGGCCCATACCTTGCGCTTGGAGCTGTTGTCAGCCTCTTCTGGGGGCAGGAGATATTGGTCTGGTACGGGGTTTTTTAAATACGTCATATTCTCAGTTTTCTGCACTATGAGTTTCCAGCTTTTTGTCATATTCCAACCCTTCAAAATACATATCTTTCATCGTATATATTTAAAATCTTTATTAGCTCATAGGGTACACGCAATATTATTTTTGAAAATGTATACTAAAAAAGTTAATTATCCTTACTTATCTCAGTCATTGACCGCACAGACCTTTTTTTGTGGCTGAGAAAGTAATAATACGGAGTTTAAAACGCAATGTTAACTATCAAAGATGTATTGCAGTCAAAAAGTTCTGCTATCTGGTCAGTTTCCCCGGATGATTCTGCCTATAAGACCATGGAACTTATGGCAGAGAAGAATATCGGTGTATTGGTAGTTATTGATGAAGATAATGTGGTCGGTATAGTCTCTGAGAGAGATTTAGCCAGAAAGATAATTTTGAAAGAACTATCCTCCAAAAAAGTTTCTGTCAAAAAAATAATGACAAAGGATATATACTGCATCACTCCGGACAAATCTGTTGAAGAATGTATGGGTGTTATGACAACAGCTCATATCCGCCATATGCCTGTCTTTGAAAACAAGAGACTGATAGGTGTCATAACCTTCGGCGATATCGTAAATGCATTACTTGTTGAGCAGGAAGTAAAGATCCAGGATTTGGAGAGTTACTTCTCCTGCTGCGATTCAGTATCATTCGATCATGATGTTTGATATGGACTGCTCATTGGTCTTGCAATAGGATAATTCATCTAACTTTTAAATATCTTCCTTCCTTAACCCATCGCTTGCTGTTTTCGAATGTTATACTATTTAACTTATGGCTGATTATAAAGTAAAAACAAAGAGCAGTCTGGTTGATTTTCTGGCGGATATCGGATACACGAAGACCAAAGTGAAGCAGCTGCTTAAACACAGGGCTATCGGGGTGAATGGTAAAGATCTGAAGATACTCAGCCGTCTTTTGCTTGAGGGAGATACTGTTTCGGTCAGCAAAGACAGGAAAGAGAAAAAGGAGATAAAAATTGTTCCTTCAATGGGGATCAAGGTCATTTATGAGGACGATGATCTCATAGTCATAGAAAAGCCTGCCGGCCTGCTGACAATAGCCTCTGATTCAGAAAAGATAAAGACAGCTTATTATCAGTTGAACGAATTCTTCAAGGAGAGGACTCCGGGAACAAATGAGAGGTTATTCATCGTACACCGGCTGGATCGTGATACATCAGGCCTTATTGTCTTTGCAAAGAATGAGACAACCAAAAGGGCCCTCCAGGGGAATTGGGATCAGGTTGATAAACGGTATTACGCTATTGTTGAGGGTGCGCCTGTGAAAGAAAGGTCTGAGATCAGAAGCAGGCTGAGCGAGACCAAATCGCTTAAGGTCTATAGCAGCCGGCATTCAGAAGATGGGAAGCTTGCCATAACAAAATACCGGGTCATAAAGAAGAGCCCCGAGTATTCTCTTCTTGAAATATTGCTTGAAACGGGACGCAAGAACCAGATACGCGTGCATCTCTCAGATATCGGCCATCCTGTGGTCGGTGATAAAAAATACGGGGCAAGAACCAATCCATTCAGCCGTCTCGGGCTTCATTCTTATCTCCTTTCATTCAAACACCCGGCTACCGGGGCACTATTGCGTTTTGAGAGTAAACTTCCGGGAGTCTTCGGAAAGTTAACCTGAGCACCATATCAGGTGTGAGGCCTGCCCCAGACGAATGACAACAAAACAGAACATTGAACTTAATGATCAGTTCCTTCATGCCCTGCGTATCATTGAAGATTCTGAAATGAATGTCTTTATCACAGGAAGGGCGGGCACGGGCAAATCCACCTTGCTTCAGTATTTCAGAGAGTCCACGAAAAAGAATATCGCAGTACTTGCGTCGACCGGCGTTGCAGCAGTGAACGTGAAGGGGCAGACGATCCATTCATTCTTCAATTTTAGAATTGATGTTACCCCGGACACGGCCGGCAGGATAAAGCCGAGGAATAAAGAGATATACAAGAAGCTCGATGCTATTGTCATTGATGAGATTTCTATGGTGAGGGCTGACCTGCTGGATTGTGTGGATATATTCCTTAGAAAGCACGGCAGAAAAAAGTCACTCCCGTTCGGCGGGATACAGATGATATTTATCGGAGACCTTTATCAGCTGCCGCCGGTTGTGACGTCAAGAGAAAAGGCGCTTTTTACGGATTACTACAAGAGTCCATATTTCTTCAGCGCCAGGGTTTTTGATGACGACCTTTTTTCCAGCATGTCTGTTAAGGATGCGCCTTTTGAAATGAAATTCATTGAGCTTGAAAAGGTCTATCGGCAGAAAGATCAGAAATTTCTGGATGTGCTCAACAGTATCAGGAACGATACTGTCACGGATGATGATATTAAAGAAATTAACAAGAGGTATGATCCGGATTTTGCCGAAATTCCGGGTGATTTTTATATCTATCTTACGACAACAAATGCCCTCGCAGAAAAAATTAACATGAACAAGCTTGCCGGGCTGAAAGGCAAAGAACTTAATTATCAGGGCAATGTTAACGGGGATTTTAAAGGAAGGACCCTTCCCACTGCCTTGGATCTTATTATTAAAGAAGGTTCACAGGTAATGCTTCTCAACAATGACTCACTCGGACGCTGGATAAACGGCAGTATTGGCAGGATCGTACAGGTTGAGGAGGGCGGGGATGCTGCTGATGTCATGTGGGTGGAACTCTCTGACGGCGAGGTTGTGGATGTTACCCCCTACAAATGGGAGATGTACGAATTCTCATATGATAAAAAGACCTCCAGGATACTATCTGAAAACATTGGATCTTTTACTCAATATCCTCTCAGGCTAGCATGGGCAGTAACCATCCATAAATGTCAGGGCATGACTTTTGATAATGTGATTATAGACCTAGGAAGCGGCACATTTTCACATGGCCAGCTTTATGTAGCATTGAGCCGGTGCACCACTTTAGACGGACTTGTCCTTAACAGATTAATTAATAAAAAAAATATCCTGCTTGACAGAAGGATCGTGGGTTTTGTTACACGATACCAGTATAAAGAGGCTGAAAAGCATCTCTCGCTTGAAGATAGGTTTGCCATCATTGAGAAGGCGATACAGGGGAAGAAAAAGCTTGAGATAATATATCTGAAGACAAAAGACGAAAAATCAAAGAGAACTATCATTCCGGTATATGCCGGGGAAATGGAATATCAAGGCAGGAAATTCCCCGGGCTTAAGGCATTCTGCACCATTGCAAAGGGTGACAGAGTATTTCACATAGAAAGGATTCTCGAGATGATGATTGTTGACTGATATGCAGAACAACAACTAAATTAGTGCCAGACTTATTCTAATATAGATGCTGTGATTTCCTGCGCATCAGAGACAGAAGTCGGTAAACTGGCTGTTAACTCCATAAAGCTTTTTGAGAGGATATTCTTTGCGCTCGAATCACGCACATTTCTGTCAGCAGATCCAAAAATTACTGCAATGACCCGTTCTCCGTTTTTAGATACTGTTGCAGCAATGGAGAATCCGGCAGCTCTGAAGTACCCTGTTTTAAAGCCGTCACAGCCTTCAAAACTTCCAACAAGATGATTGTGGTTTCGCATAACAAGCGGTTTTGGGCTGTCTGTGCGGAAAAGGCGTTCTTTAGTTGAAGTATATCTCAAGGCAGCAGGATGTTTAAGCAGTTCCAGACATAATTTTGTTATATCTCTGGGGGTAGAAACATCCGGCTTGCCTTTAGCAGGAGGAAGACCGTTCACGGTACTAAATAATGTGTCCGTCATGCCGAGTTCCTGTGCCCGCTTGTTCATGAGGCTGATAAATTTTTCCTTGTCACCTGTGTAATGAAGCGCAAGCGCCATTGCTGCATCATTAGCTGACGGAATCATGAGGGCATAGATCAGATCATCCACCGTATGAACTTCACGTTCTTTTAAATAAACCTGTGAGCCGTCTACTTTAGCTACTTCGGCTGATATTTTGACTTTATCCTGGAGGGTTATCTGTTTTGCTTCGATAGCCTCCAGAATAACAAGAAGGTTCATCATTTTGACCATACTTGCAGGGTAGCCCTTAACATCCGGATTGTCTTCAAAAAGCACTTTGCCTGTAGCAGCATCAATTGCGATAGCGCCTAAATATGGATTTTTTGATATTTTTTGTAAACCAGACTTGGATACTTTTGTTTTGGCTTTCCTGGTTGTCTGTTTTTTCTTGACAGTTGTGGTGCTTTTCTTGGCAGCGTATGTAGAAGTTATTGTGCATAGAAACGCAACAATGAGAAATGCAGAGATAAAAAATAATAATGAATGTTTTTTCATAGGCATTGTTTTTACTTTTAATATTATATGAATTATGGAGTAATTAGACAAGGTTTATTTTAAGATTTTTTTTTAAGATGAATAATATTCACCACTCAATCATCAATATGATTAGCAGAAGGCTGGTATCTGCTTGTTGAAAAACAATCTTTAAACAGTGCTCCGCAATAGAAAATATATCAAAGATTATGAAAACATGTTAGGCAAAATCAATGAGGACTTCCTCAGATTCCCATATGCCTTTTTTATGCAATGAATCCTCAAATAAGGAATAATCTTCCTGAAATACCATACTTGCTTGAGCTAACTAGTTGATTTTTAAAATGTTTTAATATGGCATGAATTTTGCTTTGTAGGGTTAAGCGATAAAATTACATATGATGGTCAAATTAAATAAGGGGAGGTGAGAATGAGCAAGTAAAACAATGTGGAACTGTAGTAAAATTAGAAGTGAAGCAGTTAATCTGATAAAGCATATGTTTTTAAGCTTTTGAAAGAATTCAGGCAGTTCAAAAACTAAACCAACTTATATTAAAAGGGGAAAAGAAAAATGAATAAGAAGATGATGAAGCAAATTGTAATGTTATTAATAGTAGCAATGGTATTTGTCGGATGTGCCAAGAAGCCGGAAATGGAACTCAATAGCGCTCAGGCTGCATTGACCGCTGCAATGGAAGAGGGAGCCAATAAGTACGCTAAAGACGAAGCAAAGGGTCTTAATGATGAGCTTCAGGCTGCATTGGATGAGATGAAGGTCCAGGAAGGCAAGATATTCAAGAATTATGACAAGACAAAAGAGATGCTTGCTAAAGTAAACGGCGGAGCAGAGGCACTTAAGGCAAAGATCCCAGCTCTCAAACAAGCTGCTAAAGATGCTGCACAGGCTGCTGCAGATTCTGCAAAGGCATCTATTGAAGAAGCAAAGGCTCTGTTAGCAAAGGCACCAAGAGGCAAGGGTTCAATGGCAGATATTGAAATGATGAAGGCTGATGTTACCGGACTTGAAGCTTCTATGGCTGAAGTACAGACATTGATCGATACAGAAGAATACTTCGTTGCAGCAGATAAAGCCAATGTTATCAAGACCAGCGCAGTAGGCGTTATTGACGCAGTTAATCAGGCACTTGCGAAAAAAGGCAAAAAGTAGAAGGTAAGAAGTAAAATATAGAATCATTATGAATGGAGAGTTTTAATTTTGAAGAGATTTTTAATAAGAAATTTATTAATTTTCTTATCGTTAATTAGTCTCTCAGGCTGTAAAGATGCACCAGTTCTTCCAGAGGTTACCAAGGCTAAGGCCCAGGAACATACCCTCTGGAAGGCTGGTGCAGAATTATATGCGCCTGAGGATTACAGGGGCTATATGTCCGCCCTTAAAAACGGGAGAGAGCTTCTTATAACTGAAAATGCGAAGTTTGTATTATTCAGGGATTATGAACCTGTACAGGAAAAATTCCGCAATATTATTGTAACCGGCGAAAAGGTAGAACGAAAAATCCAGGATGAAAAAGACAAAATATCGAAAGTTGTAACGGATAAAACTGCTTTTTTAAATGACAGAATAAGGACCATGAGAAGGCTGTCTTCTTTTATCAATGAGGGGCGTATTTCATGTCAATCCCTTACAAGAGCTGAAATTCTGCTGAGCGAATCACGTCTGATGGTTAAAAAGGGAGATTACTTTGCTGCTGAAGACAAGCTGAAGGAAGTTTCCAAGTTCAC
The DNA here is from genome assembly GCA_030646035.1 of Thermodesulfovibrionia bacterium. Lineage (NCBI taxonomy): Bacteria > Pseudomonadati > Nitrospirota > Thermodesulfovibrionia > Thermodesulfovibrionia bacterium. The sequence continues at coordinate 72,652 of JAUSMY010000040.1, forward strand.
TGAATTGGCTCTGAAAGTTATGTCGCCGATTCTTAGCCGTTATTCTGATGAAGCCCAGATAAAAAAATGGCGTTCATGGGTCAACGAAATCGTTCAAGGATCAAAAGACAGGGAGATTTATTCCATTGTCGTGAGCAAGATTGATAAGAAGCTGATTATCTATAAGAGAGGTCTCCCTTTCAGGACATATGAAGTCGGCATCGGGATCAATGGTTCAAAGGACAAGATGTATGCAGGAGACAGAGCTACACCGGAAGGAAGGTACAGTATTTCAAAGAAAACATCCAATAGCCGTTACTATAAAGCACTTCATATTAACTACCCTAATGACGAGGACCGTCAACAGTTCTCTGTCTTAAAAAGAAAAGGGATTATTCCTAAAACAGCCAATATCGGCGGCCTTATTGAAATACACGGCGGTGGAAAAAATGGAATGACCTATGGTTGTATAGCTATGGAAAATTCCCATATGGATGAGCTTTTTAAAATAGTTGATGTCGGGACTCCGATCGCTATTGTAGGCTCTGTTGAGTATGATAACAGTATTTCATCTGCAATGAAGGGACTTTAATAATGATCATTAAAAGAGCGGTACAGATATTTATAGTGCTGCTTGTTGCAGTCTTCTTTTCTCTTGAGGGACTAGGGTATTATCTTGCCGGCCGGAGCAGTGCTGCTGTTGATACTGACGGTAAGAAGGATAATTCTAAAGAAACCAAGGCTGCTTCATTCAATGGCAATCCTGCCGCTATTAGAAAAAAGATCAGCTCTCTTTCTCCCAAAGGAGTATATATAATTATTGACACTGCAAAAAACCGGCTTTATATGAAAAAGGGCGAGGAAATATTGCGTGAGGCTGTGATATCAACCGGCAGCGGCAGCATATTGAAAGACCCTTCCGGCAAGAGAGAATGGGTATTTGACACGCCAAGGGGTGAACGTACTGTTAAGTCAAAGATCACTAACCCGGCCTGGGTGAAGCCTGACTGGGCCTTTGTTGAAGAAGGAGAGGAGATTCCTACTGATAACAGGGACAGGGTTGAAACCGGGATGCTGGGGGATTATGCCCTTTCCATTGGCAACGGTTATCTGATCCACGGCACTTTATATACAAGACTGCTTGGCAGAAGTGTGACCCACGGATGCGTCAGAGTTGGGGACGAGGATCTTGAATATGTTTACAAGAATACGCCGATAGGTTCGAAGGTGATACTTTTTTAGGATGAATTTCTGGCGAGCCGTCTTTTTAATCCATATCTTCTTTGTCCTCTTTTTAAGTGCGGAAGCTGTTTCAGAAACACTGCCAAGTCAGGCGGAAGAACGCCTGCTTCGGTCAGAGCTGCTGCTCGCGCAGAAAACTGATATCTATTTCATCCTCGATCTGGAAAAAAACAGGATATACTTTAAAGCCCGCGGGATTGTATTAAGAGATCTGGAGATCAAGGAAAAGAGATTCTGGGGACAGGCTGATACTGTAAAACTCTATGTCATGGCCGCGAAGGCTGCGCGTTCAGAACCTCTCAGAGAAGAGGTCATACCGGAAAACATAAAAAAAGATGAAAAGGCTCCTGTCCCGGCAACAACCACTCCTGTAGTCGACCTTAAAGCGCTTGAACTGGATGACATGCCTGTAAGCTTCAACCTTAAACTTGGTGACGACCTTACCGTCTCAGTGAGCCCGGACAGCAAGGGGTCTATTCCAGCCCTTTCTTCAATTTTCAATTCATTAAAATGGTATATATCCCAGCCGATGCTTACAGTATGGCATACTGTAAAAAAGAGGCCGTACAGAGTATTAAATCTGGTTTTGGATGCAAAGGATGCCCAAGCATTGTACTGGTCAATCCATGAAGGCTCAGAGGTTTTAATATACAATCCGCAGAACCATTAATTTGATCCGGGCACATTCTTATCAAAATGTCATCAATTAGGTTGCAAGACCATCTCAGGCGCTCAAGGCGGTCCCGTCTGTTGGTTTACTTCGCTGTAATTATTCTTTCAGTGATAATTTACGAATGGCGGACATCTTTCATTCAATCATGGGTTTATTCAAACTATGCCAGGAAATTGCAATTCACACTTGGTTCCGGCCCCAGCCCGAGTATTGTTTTTCCTGAGGAAGGCCCATTTGACGAAAGACGCGGTTATGTAACCATCCCTGCATTTGTCATTAATCTGAGAAAAAATAATTATGAAATAACCCGTCAGGCCCGCTTCAGCCCGGCCCTTGAAAGGGCTGTCAGGGATGGGATAACTCCTCCATATAAAGAAAAAAATGTGGCTGGATTAAGCATACTTGACAGGCTGGGAATGCCGCTGTATGAAAGCATCCCGCGCGAGAGGATATATGCGAGCTTTGAGGATATCCCCGAGGACATTATTAAGATACTGCTCTTTATTGAGAACCGCGAGCTTTTAAAGCCGACAGGGGATACACAGAATCCGGTTTTTGAGTGGAACCGCATGGCAAAGGCCGGAATTCAATATGTCGGGAATAAGATCGGCCTGCCGATAACGGTTGAAGGCGGAAGCACTCTGGCGACACAGCTTGAGAAGTATCAGCATTCCGAGGGCGGCCGTACCTCAGGGGCTAAAGAAAAGATACTCCAGATCACTTCAGCAAGTATCAAAGCATACAGGTCAGGCCGTGATACTACGGTCTCCAGAAGGGAGATCGTAACTGACTATATTAATACGATGCCGCTGGCATCTGTAGCCGGATATGGGGAGGTCAACGGACTTGGGGAGGGCTTATTGGCATGGTTTGGCACCGATATCAGGGATGCATCCGATATCCTGCGTTTAAAGGAAAGCTCCCTTCTTGATCTAAAATTGCGCACAGAAACATTCAAAAAAGTCATAGCGCTCTTTCTTGCGGTGAAGGCACCGACCGATTACCTTGTGAAAAACAGGCAGGCACTATTGCAGAGGATTGATCATTTCACAGACCTGATGTTGGAGGAAGGCGAGATCAGCCCGGAATTTCATGATGCGTTGAAATCTCTTCCTCTTGAATTCAGGACAGGCAAGATGAATGTGACAAAGGCGCCTTTTGCCGAAAGCAAAGCTCCGAACGCTGTCAGATATCATCTTCTCAAGGTGCTAAACTTACCCGGCTTTTATGATCTGGACCGTCTGGACCTGACCGTTAATACTACTCTGGATGCCGATGTTCAGAAAAAAGTCGTGAATATGCTTGAACAGCTCTCTGACAAGGAATTTGTAATGTCTGCAGGACTGTCTCAGGAGCGCATGCTGAAACACGGCGACCTGAGAACTATGATCTACAGTGTTCTTCTATATGAAAAAACTCCTTCCGGCAACGCCCTCAGGGTGCAGGCGGACAATCTGGACAAGCCTCTGGATATAAATGAAGGCGTAAAACTGGATCTTGGTTCAACGGCAAAGTTGAGAACTCTTGCTCATTATCTTCAGATAATATCTGAGGCATATGAAAAGATGTCCGGTCAGAGTCATGAGACGCTGAGGACTGATCCAGCTTTGAATAAAGACCCAATCTCCAGATGGATGGCGGAAGAGCTTTCATCGAAACCCGGGCTGACCCTGTTGCAGATTCTTGAGGCTGCAATGGTGAGAAGATATTCCGGCAATCCGTCCGAGGTGTTTTTTACCGGAGGAGGGCAGCACAGGTTTGAGAATTTCAACAAAGACGATAACAGCAGGGTAATGACGGTTTATGAAGGGCTTCAAAAATCCGTCAATCTTGTCTTTGTACGCCTGATGCGGGATATTGTTTCATATCATGCGGCTCGTCTGGATATTGATACAGCAGCTGTAATGAAAGACCAGAATAATGTAAAACGCAAGGAGCTTCTCACCATTGCAGCTGACAAAGAGTCCCGTGATTTTCTTTCCAGATTCGTAGAAAAATATAAAGATGTACCGCTTGACCGGGCTATTAAAAAACTACACAGACATCCGCTTGAACTCTGGACGATAGGTTATTTGGAGGCACACCCGCAGGCGCAATGGCAGGAGTTAGTGCAGGCCAGTATAGTTGAGAGAGAGCAATCCAGCGCCTGGCTTTTTTCACCCCGTAACAAACATGCCCAGGATATCAGGTTGAGGATATTGATCGAAGAAATGGCATTCAGGGAGATACACAAGGGATGGCAAAAACTCGGGTATCCATTTGACTCTCTGGTCCCGTCATATGCCACTTCTATCGGTAGTTCGGCAGACCGGCCAAGCGCGCTTGCGGAACTTATGGGGATCATAGTCAATGACGGGCTGCGCATGCCCGTGCTCAAGGTGACATCGCTTAACTTTGCCAAGGACACTCCGTATGAGACCGAGCTTTTTTTAAAGACGGCTGAGGGTGAAAGGGTCATGCCGGTGGAAGTCGCAGGGATCCTGAAGAAGGCTCTGGCAGGAGTTGTTGAAGGCGGCACGGCTCGCGCTGTTTCAGGCGCATTTAAAGGGACTGACGGCAGCCCTTTGACCGTTGGAGGCAAGACCGGTTCAGGTGACAATCGGTTTGAAACATTTGGAAAGGGCGGAAAGCTTATCAGTTCAAGAGTGGTCAACAGGACAGCCACCTTTGTCTTTTTTATAGGAGACCGTCATTATGGTGTTATTACGGCATTCATGCCAGGCGAGGAAGCCTCTGATTATTCTTTTACCAGTTCCCTGCCGGTAAATATCCTGCGCCTATTGGCGCCAGGGTTGAAGCCGATGATACTGCCTGATCAATAATTCCAAGATTCTGATTTTATAAAAGTTATATAATTATGATGGTGAGAATATAAATCCTATGATACAAGATAGATTGTTTAAATCGTCTCTTCACAAAAAACTCGTGGCTATGATGCTCTTTCTAAGCCTGAGCCTGATATCAATACTTATCTTTCTTTATTCACAGTCAGAGAAAGCGATATTCAATGAGTTTGAAAGACAGACTGCAGAGCTTTCAAAGGCGATACAGATCGGCATGGAGGAGGCCACGAGCAGCGGCATAACAGATGAAAAACGCCTGCAGGGCTTTCTTAGCAAGCTTAATGCAAAAGGCGTAAAAGAGATATCTGTTATCAGCACGTCAGACAAGATTATCTCCAGTACAAATCCGAAGGATGTCGGCAAATGGATATCGAAGAGCAAAAAGGAGCTGATATTCAAGGCTGAGCTGGGGGAACCTGTCACAGGAGAGGATCAGGGTTACAATGTAATGATCCCGGTTGTTTCAGGCGACAAACAAATGGGCTATATCAATCTGACATTGAATACTGAGGACTTCTCTGTGTTTCTCCAGACCAGTATGATCAGAAGGATAGTAGCCGCCTCTATCATATTCGGGATAGGAGCTATTCTGGCTGTTTTTTTTGCAAAGCGATACACAAAGCCGATAGAGGAAGTTGTTACAGCGGCGCAGAGGGTTGCGCTCGGCGACCTTGATCAGGAGCTTCATACAGGCAGAAAGGATGAAATAGGGGAACTGGCAAGGAGCTTTAACTACATGGTCGGGAAATTGCGGGAGCAGAGGGAGATGACTGAAAAACTGAGAAAGGCGGAGCATCTTGCCGGCATAGGCCAGTTCGCCCAGAATATAGCACACGAGATCAAGAACCCTTTGAACTTCATTAACCTTTCTATCGACCATATGAGGGAGACGGCAAAACCTTCAGATCCCGTTCAGGCGGAAAAGTTTGATTCTCTTATTACGAATATGAAGGGTGAGATACAGCGTGTGAGCAGGTTTGCTGAAAGTTTTCTTGAATACGGCAGGCCCTTTGAGCTGAATCGCCGGAGAACTAAAATGGAAAAAGTTATAGATGAGGTTGTTGAGCTTGTATCGGTCAAGGCTCAGATGGAGAATATACAGATACATAAAGAGTACCGGAAGATACCTGAACTTCATGTTGACCCTGAATTTATCAAAACATGTATTTACAATATCATTATCAATTCACTTGAGGCGATGCCTAACGGGGGTATTCTTACGATAATGGCAGGGATGTCAGGTTCAAATTTCTCCCTTGCTGTGAAAGACACCGGGGTAGGCGTTAACAAGGATATGATGGATAAGGTCTTTGAACCTTTTTTGACTACAAAGAGCAAAGGCCTTGGCCTTGGGCTTGCGTTTACAAAAAGGATTATTGAAGAGCACGGCGGCAAGGTTGCTTTTGAAAGTACAGAAGGTGTCGGCAGTACCTTGACATTCATTCTTCCAGTAGAGAAGGAGTATTAAATGCCGGTCATACTTGTTGTTGACGATGAGCCGCTTCAGCGGGATATCCTTAAGACGATATTGGAAGCAGAGGGGTATGAGGCGCATACCGCTGCTTCCGGCGAAGAGGCGCTTGGGGTTATTAAGAAGTTTCAGCCTGAGGTCATACTCACTGACTTAAGAATGAAAGGCATGGATGGGATCGAGTTCATGGAGGCTGTTCCCCAGGAGCCTTTCAAACCGTCTGTGATTATCATCACCGCGCACGGCACTATATCTTCTGCTGTTGAGGCTGTCAGGAAAGGAGCCTTTGATTACCTTACAAAACCGATAGAAAAGAACAGCCTGCTTCTGACTGTCAGAAGAGCGGTCGAGAGGGCCTCTCTGCTCAAGGAGAATATGCTCCTTCATAAAGAGCTTTTCAGCAAATTCAAGATCGAAGGCATTGTCGGGAAGTCGGAAAAGATGCAGAAGGCCATGGAGGTAGTAAAAAAAGTCGCGCCTTCATCTGCAACTGTGTTTATAAGGGGTGAAAGCGGTACAGGCAAAGAGCTTGCGGCAAGGGCGATCCATTACAACAGCCTGCGAAAGACAAAGCCTTTTATAGCCCTGAACTGCGCTTCCATACCTGAGAATCTTTTTGAAAGTGAGCTCTTTGGCTACGAACCTGGCGCATTCACAGGGGCCAACACGAGGAAAGAGGGCCTTTTTGAACTTGCAAACGGCGGCACTCTCTTTCTTGATGAGATCGGGGACCTGCCCCTTGTGACACAGTCAAAACTGCTGAGGGTATTTCAGGATAAGGAGATACGCAGAATAGGCAGTAAAGTGACCATAAAGATAGATGTTAGGATAATAACCGCGACAAACAAGGATATGGAAAAGGAGATCGCAGCCGGCAACTTCAGGGAAGATATGTATTACAGGCTCAAGGTTGTAACCATTTATCTTCCGCCTCTCAGGGAGAGGATCGAAGATATCCCTGAACTTGTAGATTTTTTCCTGAAGAAATACAACAAGGAATTCGGCAAGAGAATAAAATCTGTTGAGCCCGCTGTTCTCAATGCTTTTTCACGTTATCAATGGCCGGGCAATATAAGGCAGATAGAATCGGTTATTGAAAGGGCTGTGCTTATGAACGATACCGGATCTGTCAATCTGAGAGACATAAAGGGCGAACTTGAGTTTGTTGATACTAAAGAAAGCTCCGTTGCTTTTGATCTTCCGCCTGAGGGGATAAATTTTGAAAAGATGGAAAAAGAGCTTATCAGCAAGGCCATGGATAGGGCAGGCGGGGTGGCGTCAAAGGCTGCAAAGCTATTGGGGATGAGCTATAAGACATTTTTGTACAGGTTAGAAAAGCATAACATCGAAAGCACTTCCTCTTGATCTGATGCTTGCTTCATTCCGGTCTTTATATCTGGATCAATCTTTCACCCAGTAAGCCAGTTTTTCCGCAATAATCGCCATAACTAAAAAGACCGCTAAACCTATTCCCTGGTACATTGGTTCTGCATAGAGTACCGGTTCTATCCCTGATCTATAAGAGAAGTAGGAGAGGGGAGGAATCCATGCTATTAGGGATATAAGCAAACCTCTCCATCCTATAGAGAGGAAGGTCTTCGGCCTGGGAGGGCGCGTATCTCTTTCCTTCTCCATGTCTCTGGCAGGCAGCTGTTCGCCTCTCTGGGTAAGAAGCCTGCCTACAGCTTCAAAAGCCTCATCCGAATATTTGTTGACATCGTTTCCGCTGTATATATTCTTAAGGTCTTCAGTATCCCTCTTCTCCATCGTCTTCATGATGTCTTCTATAAGTATTTCTTTGCGATCCGGTATGGTTGCCATTTCAGGAGACTCCTTTTTTAAATGTGATTATTAATAAATTAGAATAAAATCTGAAAAAAAACAAATCAGGATAAAAGAGTTTTTCGGGCATCTATGTTTCTCTTCCAAAAGGACTGAGTGAGCGCAGGTCTCTTATGATCTCCGGCATCTTTTGAAGGACAAGGCCTATCTCTTCATCTGTTGTGTATCTGCTCAGGGAGAACCTGATCGAGCCGTGAATGGCTGTAAATGGAACTCCCATGGCCCTCAGCACGTGCGAAGGCTCAAGCGAGCCTGAAGCACATGCCGAGCCCGATGATGCGCAGATATTATATTCATTCAGTCTCAGCAGAATGGCCTCACCCTCGACATACTCAAAGCTGATATTTGCAGTATTCGGCAGCCTGCTTTCTGTATCGCCATTTACCATTGCGTCAGGGCATGTGCTGAGTAATCCATCTTCAAGCCGGTCGCGGAGTTTCTTCACTTTTGTGTTTTCAATATCTATATTATCTTTGGCAAGCACGCATGCTTTTCCAAAGGCGATTATTGAGGCAACGTTCTCTGTGCCTGACCTTCTGCCTCTCTCCTGATGCCCCCCGATAATATATGGAGAGAACCTTACGCCCTTTCTTACATAAAGCGCTCCAATGCCCTTTGGCGCGTGTATCTTATGTCCTGAGATAGACATCATGTCAACAGGTAGATTTTTCACATCAACAGGAATTTTCCCCACAGCCTGCACAGCATCTGTATGCAGGATGACGCCTTTAGGCTTCACGATCTCGCATATCTTTTTAATCGGGAATATAACACCGCTTTCATTGTTGGCGTACATTATGGAGACAACAGCGGTGTTCTCAGTTATTGACCTCTCCAGATTCCGAAGGTCGATCCTTCCAAGTTTGTCCACAGGCACGATGGTTATATTAAATCCCCTCCTTGCCATAGTTTTGCAGAAGTTCAGGACAGCAGGGTGTTCGACCCTTGTAGTAATGATATGCTTCTTCCGGCTGGTTTCAAGAGCGCTCATGACGGCTGTGTTGTCGCTCTCTGTGCCGCAGCTGGTGAATATTATCTCTTCAGGCTCGGCATTGATGAGCGCAGCAACCTCTGCTCTTGCCTCCTCTATCCTCCTGTGGGTCTGGCCTCCAAAGAGGTGCATGCTTGAAGGATTGCCGTACAGCTCTGTTAAGTATGGAAGCATAGCCTCCCTTGCTTCATCAGCTACCCTTGTTGTTGCGTTATTGTCGAGATAGACCTCTTTCACTGAGCCTCCACAACCAGTTCATCGCTTATGAGTTCCTTCAATGTCTTATTGATATCCCCTATCGTAATGCCGGACATTTTACAATCAGTGCACATTCCTCTTAAAGATATTATGACCCTGTTGCCCTGGACATCTATGAGTTCAATATCCCCTCCATCAGCCTGGAGTCTCGGCCTTATCTCTTTCTCAATTACTTCCTGTATCATAGCTATCTTTTTGATATTGGTCATCTCTTTCTTTGGACTCGCTGTCTTTCTCCCAGCCTCTTTACCTAATACATCAAGAAGGATATCTCCGATCTTTGGAATACAGTCACCGCAGCCGCCTCCGGCCTTTGTGAAATTGGTTATGTCCTCAACAGTACGCAGGCCGTTCTCCTTGATCACACGCCTTATCTTCTGGTCGGTCACGCCGAAGCACTTGCAGACTATCTCTCCTTCCTCAACTTCGGGGTGCGCTTCTCCTCTGTAATCGGCGACAGCAGCCTCAAGCGCTTCCTGTCCCATCACAGAACAGTGCATCTTCTCTTTGGGAAGCCCACCGAGGTATTCAGCGATATCCTTATTTGTGACCTGCAATGCTTCATCAACTGTCTTTCCTTTTATCAGTTCAGTAAGCGCGGATGATGAGGCGATAGCGCTTGCGCATCCGAATGTCTGAAACTTTGCATCAATGATCGTGTCTGTCTTTTTATCTATCTTCAGCGTGAGCTTCAGCGCGTCACCGCAGACTATGCTGCCTATCTCACCTACAGCGTCAGGATTCTCGATCTCCCCGGTATTTTGGGGGTGCAAAAAAAGCTTATTGACCTTTTCAGTATATTCCCACATATTGAGTAATTAACACAGAGACATGCCCTTGTCAAGAAAAGACGTGATATGATAATTTTTATAGTGCTGACAGCTGTGTTATTCTATCTTGTATTCAGGTTCAAAGGTTAGTAAGGAGGAGTTATGCCGATATACGAATATAAATGTACAAAGTGCAATGAAGTTATTGAGGTGATCCAGAAGATGAATGATGAGCCTCTTTCCAAATGCAATGAATGCGGCGGAAAGCTTAAAAAGATGATCACAAACACCTCATTTGTCCTGAAAGGAAGCGGATGGTATGTTACTGATTATCCTTCTGAAAATAGAGAGAAGGCCATGAAGGCGAAGAAGTCTGCCGGCAAAAAAGAGGCATCTGCCGATCAAAAGAAGGATTCAAAAAAGAAAGAGACTGCAAAGACAGAGTGACCGCATTATGAAATATCCATCAGGAAAGATACGCCCTCATGTTCATGTCCCTTATGATGCGATAGATAAATATCTTAAGTTCATCAGGTCTGAGAAATTGAACCTTGAGATATACTTTGGTTCCAAACAGGCTGATGAGCTGAACAGGGATGATATCCTCGGACTTAAAAAGAAGCTGGATTACGGGCCTGAGATATCGGTACACGCCCCATTCATGGATCTTTCACCCGGAGCAGTTGATTCAAAGGTGAGAGAAGTTACGATACAAAGATTTGTTGATGTTCTTAATTACTCTAAATTACTTGAGCCCAATGTCGTTGTCTTTCATTCAGGATATGACAAGTGGAAATACGATAAACGCGTTGACATCTGGCTTGAGAGGAGCATGGAGACCTGGAAGCCTATAAATGATATGGCCGCTGATATGGGCATAAAGATCGCGATAGAGAACATTTTTGAGGAAGAACCTGCAAACTTAAAGCTTCTGATGGGGGAGATGAATTCAAAGAATTTCGGAGTATGTTTTGATACCGGGCATTTCAATCTCTTTTCATCGATCTCATTAACAGAGTGGATCGAGGTTATTAAACCCTACATAGCCGAGCTTCATCTGCATGATAACAGCAGGCTCGGCGATGACCATCTTGCCATAGGTGACGGGATATTTGATTTCAACCTCTTATTCAGGATGATTGAAGGGGTTGACTGTGTTTATACTTTAGAGGCGCACAGTATCAAAGATGTTAAGAAGAGCCTGAAGAGGCTTGAAGAGTATTTTACCAAGCGTGGGGAGTGATTTCTAAGCGCTTGTATTTCATCTCTGTTAACTTATAACTATGTTACAGCTTCCTGACATGATTCCTTAAAGAAAAACCTCTGAGTTCAGGATTGCCTTCGCCTTTGTACTGGATCATGACCATATGTGATTCTCCCATTCCTTCAGGCATTATCAGTCCCTTGATCTTTTTTATCTCTGCTGAATAATCAGGCGAGCCGGCATATAGTTCCGTGATCATTTCGTCAATGCCGGAAGCGACAAGGTACGTTCCCTGTGATGTATAGCCCAATGTTCTCAAGCCGACCTCATCTCCCCATTTTTTAACGGATGAAAAATTGACATGAGCGGTTATATCCTGCTCCCCTACATGCTCATATGGGTTTTCGTTTATCTGATGATCGTGATAGCAGAGGAGGGTGCCTCTGTTTCTTTCTTCATTGTAATATTCTTTCGCAGTGTAACCGTAATCGATCGTCATGAGAAAACCGTTCGACAATATAGATGCTATTTCATGGAGCCATTCCCTTATCCTGAGATTGATCTCAGTTCTATAGCCTTGTGGAAATCTTGAGGCAAACTGTCCGATGTAATCTATTAATCCGTCAGTCTTGGCATCCTGTTTTATCTCAACAAAACCGCCTTCATCATAAATCAGAAAAACCTCTTTTAAGTCATTATCCATCTCAACGATATGAACCGGGAATGCGTCAGGAAGTTCGTTGGAAAATATACAGCCATTTATTTGGGCAGATATATTTTTAAGTGACTGAAACCACGTTACTCTTTCTTCATGCTCTGCAAGAAGCTCCCTCTGTTTTTTCTCAAAGTGCTCAAATGGTTCAATGATAGCGTACTTTAATGAATTCACAATCTCATGAGATCGTCCGGTCAGATGGTCAAGGATATCTTTGCTGAGATAGCCTTCGCCTGCTCCTATCTCAATGGCATGGAATTCAGACGGCTTGCCAAGTATCTCCCACATCTCGATTAACTGCTTTGCTATCATCGCGCCGAATACAGGGTGGAGATGCGGGCTTGTGTAGAAATCGCCTTGACGGCCTATAGCAACCGCAGGGTTTGAGTAGTAGCCGAGTTCAGGATAGTAGAGCGCCATCTCCATGAACTTTTCAAAAGTGATCGGGCCGTCTTTATTTATCTTTTCAATTATAAGTTTTGAAAGAGGGTTCATAGCGCGACTCAAGATAGGGGATGTTATTTATAGTTCAGGAGCGCGGCAGGCTAAAACTCATTTTCCGTCCACATATCCTGTGTGAACCTTACTGCCTTGTTCCTGCCGGTCTCTTTTGCCTTGTAAAGGGCCACATCAGCATACTTGATAGCCTGCCAGAAGGCGTCAGTGTCTTTGGGGAACTCGCTTATACCGAGGCTGATGGTCTTTTTTATTACCCCGTCAAAGACCTTGATCTTGGTCTCCTCCATGGTCTTTCTGATCTTCTCAGCTATCTCCATTGTTTCATTCTCTTCAATGTCGAGCGTTATCAAGAGGAACTCCTCTCCTCCGAACCGTATCACAAGATCCGAACCTCTAACGCATTGCCTTATGACTTCTGAAGTCTTTTTGAGGATCTCATCGCCGATATTATGGCCGTAAATATCATTGACCTGTTTGAAGTAATCGAGGTCGCACATTATAAGCCCGATATTCTTCTTTCTTCTCAGGACACCGGCTATGAGCGTATCTGTATATTCCTGCAGAAATCTCCTGTTATAAAGGCCTGTAAGCGCATCTTTCAGAGCTGACTCTTTGAGCGTATTAGTCAGCCTCTTTGCTTCAATTACAGGGACAGCCTCGTTTATATACTGCTCAGCTTTATATACCCTTCTATCTTTGCCGCTGAAGTACTTCTTATTGAAAAGCAGCTGAACTACGCCGCCCACAGATCCTGAGATCAGCATAGGAATGCAGACATGTATCTTGTCTATGTCTGTTCTGAACTGTTTGCATACCTTGGGGTAATCAAAGGAAGATATAATATGTCCGGTCTTTCTCACTTTGCACAGGCTGCAGTCATGAAGTATGTCGGGATTACAGTTTATGTCATTTTCATTCAGGATGATGGGGGATACTGTCTTCATCTTGTTCTGGCTGTTTGATATTTCATAGATTATGAATTCATCAAGCCCGAACCTGTCAAAGATATGAGCAAGCCGTGAATATACGTCTTCCAGGCTGTCGTCCTCTTCTATGATCTGTTTGAAGGTGACAAGGTCATTGATCTCTTCCATCAGGTCATTGAAGTCCTGGGTCAGTACCCCTATCTCATCTTTTGAGCTCACCTTTATCTTGTTTGTAATATCCACTCTTCCTTCTCCGACTAACCTTATCTGCTCAATTATTGCCTTGACCGGCCGGGCTATCGACCTTGAAATGGAGATAGTAAAGATTATAAGGAGAGTGGTAGCCATGAAAAGCACACCTATGAAAGTGTATATCATGGTCTTTGTTACATTTTTGATGCTCTCTGAGTTTTCAGCGTAACTGGATGCTTCGCTGGCAGAGTATGCATTAGATATAGATATGGATTCCAAAAGAAGCTTTTTTGTTTCATCGATAGAATTATCAAGACTGCCCTTATCTTGATCTATATTGGCAGGTACACCTTTATTCATATCTGCTATCAGTGAGATCTTTGATCCAATGGCATTGATGTTTGTCTTTATAGCCTGGGTGTAAGTCTCTGTGTTTGGATCATGATCAGAAGCCGGGATCGAGACATTATCTATAAGAGCGTTGCTGTCTCTGTTGATATCGGGCGCTTGTCCGCCGTGGGACAATATTTCAGTGAAAGATAATATATCAGCTATCCTTGCATTCGAAACCGCTATCTTCCTGTCAATTCCTTCTGTATCAGGCATTGCCTCAATTTCTGATATGTCAATACTGAGGGACTGGAGATTTCGTATGATCTTCTGGGTGACTCTTTCATGAGGGATCAGGTGGTTGACTATCTTGTCTGTCTTGGAATCTATCACGATGCTGCTTCCCATCCCAATGACAAACATAACTATAAACCAGAAGAGGACGCCAAAGAAAAAGAATATGAACTTTTCCTTAATAGGCATGTTGACAAAGGTGATGAACTTTATGAATTTCTTCACTTTGCCTGTCTGTTCGCTAGCCAATGCGGTCATAGTTCAGATTATAAAGCAAAACCTAATAAATTTCTAACATCCTGTCGAGAGCTCTCTTTGCGGGTATCCTTATCTCTTCCGGCACCTTAATAACATTTGTCATCGTCTCAAGCGCCCTGAGCACGCTGTTAAGCGTGGTCTTCTTCATATTGGGGCATATCATATCTTTTCTTAACGTGTAAAATGTCTTGCCGGGATTCTCTTTCCTCAGCCTGTAGAGAAGTCCGATCTCAGTGCCTACGATAAACTCATCTGCGTCAGACGCAGCGGCATATCTCAGCATTCCTGATGTGCTTGTAACATGGTCAGCAGCCTCAAGAACCTCAAGCCTGCATTCAGGATGAGCCATGACAAGGGCGCCGGGATGTTCAGCCTTCGCCTTTTGAACATCCTCTTTTCTGATCCTGTCATGAGTATGACAGAAGCCGTCCCATGCGATTACCTCTTTTTTGGTATTTTTTGCTATCCATGCGGAGAGGTTTTTATCCGGGATGCATATGACCCTGTCGGAGGCGAGTGATTCAACCACCTTGACTGCGTTGGCTGATGTGCAGCATATGTCGCTCTCTGCTTTTACAGCTGCAGTAGTGTTGACATAAGTGACAACAGGCACGCCTGGATGCGCTTTTTTTATGTCCTTCAGTGTGAAGTCAGAGGGGTAGGTGTAAGCGTCAGTATATTGATACCCGGGGAATTCTGTTCTCGTATTTCTCGGCCCGTCAACAGTTATCATGTCAGCCATGGGGCAGAAGGCGGTCAATTCGGGAAGAAGAACCGTCTTGTCAGGAGAGAGTATGGATGCACTCTCCGCCATAAAATTCACACCGCAAAATACGATAACATCGCAGTCAGTTGATGCCGCCTTTCGGGAAAGTTCCAGAGAGTCGCCTGTGAAGTCGGCAAGCTCCTGAACCTCGTCACGCTGGTAATTATGCGCTATGATCAAGGCATTTCTTTTTTCTTTCAGCCGCAGTATTTTTTCTATTATGGCGCTATGTTCGGTCATGGTAAGTTGCAAATATAACATGCGTATATATCTAAGGTCAATTATAACTAGTATATCTTACCCGCATGCTTTCTCTTCCTGATGAAAGGGGTTATCACAAGCCCCAATAGCGTCAAAGCAGCAACTCCTGGGTATTTTACTGCATAGACCAGAGGCGTGAGTGCAAGGCGTGTCGCAAGCTGCAGGCTTTCGTGCCTGCTGATAAGGTCTGCTATCGGAGGCGAGCCTGTGTAGTAGAACTTCACAAAGGCGTTGCCGATAGAATTTTTTAAGAGCACCTTGTCTCTGAAGTCTCTCAGTACCTTAACATGCGGCTCAAAGTAACTGCCGTATGCCGCAGTTGCTATGAAACATCCACTACTGCCTCCTCCGCTGCCGGGTGTTTCTCCAAGAAAGTCATGGACGAAGATGTCAGCAGATCCATTTGTATCTTCTGCGACAAGGTTGGTGGCATCAGAGTTAATTGCTATATATCTCCCGTCTGCGGATATGGAGTAAGACCAGCTAAAACTGTTGCCTTGCGCTCCAGATGAGTCAATACTAACACGGCTGGTCTGGCCTGTTGTGCGGTCATGGACAAGGATGTCAGTAAATCCATTTGTATCGCCTTCAACAAGGTTGTCGGCATCGGATCCAAATGCCACATACCTTCCGTCAGAGGATATGTAAGGAAACCAACTGTGACTGTTACCCTGCGTTCCGGATGAGTCAATACTCACACGTGTGGTCTGGCCTGTGGTGCGGTCATGGACAAATACATCGGCAAAACCGTTTGTGTCTCCTGCAACAAGGTTGGTGGCATCAGAGTTAATTGCTATATACCTCCCATCTGCTGATATGGAGGTCGACCAGCTGAACCTGTTACTCTGCGCACCAGATGAGTCAATGCTCACACGTGTTGTCAGGCCTGTGGTGCGGTCATGGACAAAGACATCCAAAGTTCCATTTGTGTCTCCTGCAACAAGGTATGTAGCATCGGATTCAAATGCCACATACCTGCCGTCTGCTGATATGGAGGGCGACCAGCTATACCTGTTACCCTGCACACCGGATGAGTCAATGCTTACACGGGTGGTTTGGCCTGTGGTGCGGTCATGGACAAAGACATCGGTAAAACCGTTTGTGTCTCCTGCAACAAGGTTGGTGGCATCGGATTCAAATGCCACATACCTGCCATCTGCTGATATGGAGGGCCACCAGCTCTCATTGTTACCCTGCACACCGGATGAGTCAATGCTTACACGGGTGGTTTGGCCTGTGGTGCGGTCATGGACAAAGACATCGGTAAAACCGTTTGTATCTCCTGCAATAAGGTTGCTGGCATCGGAGATAAATGCCGCATACCTGCCGTCTGCGGATATTGAGGGTGTCCCGCTGATATTGTTACCCTGCGCGCCGGATGAGTCAATGCTTACACGGCTGGTCTCTCCTGTGAAGCGGTCATGGACAAAGACGTCATTAAGACCGTTTGTATCGCCTGCGACAAGGTTGCTGGCTTCAGATTCAAATGCCACATACCTTCCGTCAGCGGATATGGAAGGATACCAACTGTGACTGTTACCCTGCACTCCGGCTGAATCAATGCTTACACGTGTGGTCTCGCCCTGAACCGCATAGACAACATCAGCAATTTGCAAAGAGCCGGCAAAAAAGAGAATAACGATCAAATATAATTTACTCATATAATTCAATTTTGGCATTTTGTCTCCTTAGATATTTGGAAGATTGGTAACGTTCCATTTAATCAAAAGCAAACATTATTGTCAATGAAAATAATATTTATGTTCATTATGCGAAAGGAGCCTCCATTGCCTGTGCTATAATTACTATCAATATTATGAAGAAACCGATCGTTGCGATAGTAGGAAGGCCGAATGTAGGGAAATCCACCCTTTTTAACAAAATGGTGGGCAAGAGGCGTGCTGTGATCGAGGATATCCCGGGTATCACAAGGGACAGGCTGTATGATGAAGCCAAATACGATGACAAGAGGTTCATAGTCATTGATACGGGCGGTATCCATACAGAGCCTTCTAAGGATATGGATAGCGAGGTGCGGGAGCAGGCGCTGGTTGCGGTGGAAGAGGCTGATATCCTGATCATGATGATGGATGCGGAGAGCGGCCTTCTGCCTGCTGACATGGAGCTTATCAATCTTCTTAGGAGATACAGTAAAAAAACCTTTTACGCGGTAAATAAGATCGACGGCATAAATAAAGAGAAGAACCTTCTGACTGATTTCTATGCAGCGGGTATTGATATATTCCCTGTTTCAGCGCTGAACGGTTATGGTTACCATGACTTTATGGAAAAGGTTACCGAGCTGATCCCTGACTTTGATGAAGAGGAATCAGAATATCCGAGGATATCGATACTGGGACGCCCGAATGTCGGAAAGTCCACGCTTGTCAATTCCCTTCTGGGCAAAAACAGGATGATAGTCAGCGATGTGCCCGGCACGACAAGGGATGCTGTTGATTCAATATGCTCATACTACAAAAAGAACTATGTGCTTGTTGATACCGCCGGTATCCGCAGAAAGGGCAAGATGGCAGAGACCTTTGAAAAATATTCATTCATGAGGACGGTGAGGAATGTTGAGAACTGCGATGTTGTGCTGATGGTCCTTGACGCGTCTGAAGGTGTTGTTGAACTCGACCTGAAGATCGCAGGCTTGATATTTGAGTCAGGCAGGGGCGCGATAATACTCCTGAACAAGTGGGACCTTGTGGATAAGGAGGAGATGTCGCTCAAAAAGATGGAGGCTGAAGTATATCAGAAGATGTGGTTCATGAGGCATGTCCCCATATTGACGGTATCCGCATTGAACAGGCAGAGGGTCACTAACCTCTTTTCCCTTGTGGATGAGGTCATTGCAGAGAGTTCCAAGAGGATCAGCACCAACCAGCTTAATCTCTTTATTAAAAAGGTGGTCAAACTTAAAGAGCCTCCGATGCACGCGGGAAAGCGTGTCAAGATCAAATACATAACCCAGATCAAGACGAAGCCTCCGGGATTTATCATCTTTACAAATAATAAAGAGGGTATGAAGCCTCAATATATCAGGTTCATTGAAAAACATTTGAGGGAGTCATTCGGATTTAAGGGTGTTCCGTTAAGTATATTCGTGAGACAGAGCGAGGTTAAGAAAAGGCCATAATGCATGTCATCAGATCTTTTGGAAGGAGCCTGAATGCTTTCATTCAGGACGACTGTTTATATCTCTCTGCCTCAATATCATATTTTCTTATCGTTTCCATTGTGCCTCTGAGCCTGATGATACTCGCGCTCTTCGGGTATTTTATCGGGGAGAGCCAGGATCTATATCAGTTTGCCCTCGCCGGACTTATAAGCGCTTTTCCTTCTGTTACAAGCAGTGTAACGGCTGAACTGCAGAACCTGATCATATTCAGGGGGATAAGCTTTTTTACCTTCCTGGTCTACTGTTTCCTCTCGCTGCAGCTCTATTACTCAATGGAGCATGCCATGAATGTGATATTTGATGTCCCGCAAAAGAGGCATTTTCTCATATCTATACTGTGGTCCATCCTGATAGTGACGCTGGTCATGTTATCTTTAATACTCGCCTTTACGCTCAGCTCTTTTGCAGTGATCTTTCACGGCCATCCGATGAATATCTTTGGAATAGCGGTTGGTGTAAAGCTGGGAATTTTCCTGAAATATATAGCCCCTTATTTGCTTGTGCTTTCCGTTTTCACTGCGATATTCATGATAGTTCCAAAGGCAAGGGTGCGTCCTCTGCACGCATTTTTGGGATCTGTGCTTGTAGCTATCTTGTGGGATATTGGGAAAAACTTTTTTACATGGTATGTGAAGAATGTGGCTGATCTCGGCATGATATACGGTTCGCTTACGACCTTCATCTTCGCCCTGGTCTGGGTATATTACTCATCATGCATCGTTCTTCTCGGCGGAGAGTTTGTTTCCTGCCTGGCATCTACACACAGGAAATAGAACCGGCGCACTTACTTGAGACTTAAGACCGCCATTGATTCGATATGAAATGTCTGAGGGAAGAGATCGACCATCCTGACCGAATTTAACTCGTATCTTGTCAGGAGTTTTTTGATGTCCCTTGAAAATGTCGTCGGGTTGCAGGATATGTATAAGATCTTTTTCGGCAGCATCTGAAGGACGTTATCTGTCACCTTGTTGGAAAGCCCGAGCCTCGGCGGGTCAAGTATCAGTATGTCAGGTCTCTCTTCAGTATGAAATTCTTCAGCCTTGGACTTCACAAACCTGTAGCGGGTTATATTGTTTAACTCCAGATTCCTTGCCCCGTCATCAATGGCATACGGGTTCTCCTCGACTCCTGTCACTTCACATCCTTCAGCCAATGGCAGAGAGAAATTGCCTGCGCCTGCGTAGAGGTCAAGGATCTTTTCTTTGCCTGTGAGTTGCAGCTCCTTTTTTATCAGCCTGATCATTGCTATGTTCACATCCCAGTTGCTCTGGAGAAAGCTCATCGGGGAGACAGAATATTTAAGGCCATCCAGTTCCAGAGAAAGATACGGGTCTCCAAAATTCAATGCCATTGTCTCTCCGGTATCGATCGAGAGCCCGGGAAATCCGGCATCTGTGAATTTTGAGACCAAACTGTTCATGTCTACATTATGCGGGAATTCCCTTGAGACCCTTAAAAGAGCGACCGGCCTGTCTCCTGATGTTATATGCAGCTCTTTGATCCCATGCATTTTTACCAGTTCTCTTGCTTTTTGGAAATGCTGATCAAGGTCATCTGTCATGATCAGGCACTTATTTATATTAACCACATCTCTCGTATTCTCTTTGTAAAAGCCTGAATCATCGCCCTCAACCTTGAACTGTCCCCTGATCCTGTACTTCCACGGACTATTCCCCACTAATGACCCTGAGAGGCCGATCTCGGTCTTTGCTATCCTCTTGAGGCAGTTGCTGAGGATATCCTCTTTCATCTTTATCTGCTGCTCATATGGTATATGCTGAAGATGACAGCCTCCGCATATTCCAAAGTATTCACACTCCGGCTTTACTCTGTCAGGGGAGGGCTCGATTATCTTTGACACAGTAGCAGTGATGTAATCCTTTCTATCTTTATCCACTACAACTTCAACCGTCTCGCCGGGCATGGTCTGTCCGCTGACCATCACTACCTTGCCTTCAAGCTTCGCTATATATACATTGCCGTATACCGGACGTTCGATCTTTAATGTAAGTTTTTCTGGTGTCATGTCAGATATTATACGGGAAGTGCGGTAGATAGTGGTGGATGAGAGTTTAGTAGGGTTTAAAATGTCTTTAACACAGGCACAGATCATCAGCCTGTTTCTTTAATGCTGCGGCTTTTCTGGGCGTAAGGGAGAGCATCTTCGCAATCCTGCCCTCACTCATCACTGCGAGGTCTTTAAGCAGGATGATGTCTTCTTTGATAAGTGTGCTGATAATCCCGGACTTGATCCCTGAAATAATTGTGACAGGGTAGAGTTTTTTATCCTCAATCATCTTCTGCAGGCTGTCTCCGTCAGGGTAGCTCCAGCTTCTGATATTGAGGCCCATGCACTTTGCGTATGTGACAGCGGTAGTGGTGCAGCGCGTATTGGTCACAAGCCAGCCTTTGAAGGTTTTATCAGGATAAAGCGCTTTCATGGTCGGCCAGAGGTCATGAAACCTTGAGTGCACGTACAGCGCGGTCTTTACATCCGTAGTACCGCCGGGGGTGTTTCTGTATTTGCACTCTACGAGTGAGACCTCGTCTTCTTTTACGGCATAGACATCTATTTCATGATCGATACAATTGCCTTCAATGATAACGCCGGTCTTGACCTTATAGCCGTAATTCGTCATGACCGCGCCTAAATATTTCTCAAAAGGATATCCTGAAGGGCCCAGCCGGAAGATGGCGTTTTTTAAAGAATATCTGAGCCCTGCCGAATGGTTGAGGGTGCGGAGATGTTTTTTGGCAAGCCTGTAGATCTTTCTGGTGCTGGTAACTGCTGGTATCTCATCAAGCATCAGGTCAATTATCTCATTTGCCTTTTCACTGTCAGCGCCTGAGCGTACAAGTGAAGCATGAAGCTTGTCCAGGTTGATGTCTTCAACAGCTCCTGAGGCTTTTTTGACCTTTATGTTTGCTGTTTTTGACATATCGATTTCTATAATGGAGACATTCTCAATAAAAAGGATATTGAAGAAGGCTGATGGATCTATTTTGATTCGAAGTGCTTTCTGTGTTCCTTCAGTATCTTGCAGACATCATCAACATCATCGACAAGAGAGATCAATCCCATGTCTTCAGGATCGATAGCGTTATTTTTGACAAGATTATTTTTGAACCAGTCTACGAGGCCGCCCCAGTAATTCTTACCGACGAGGACGATCGGGAAAGTGCCTATCTTATGTGTCTGTGAGAGAGTCAGCGCTTCAAATAGTTCATCCATAGTCCCGAAACCGCCCGGGAATATCACAAAGGCGCTGGCATACTTTATGAACATAAGTTTTCTTACAAAGAAGTACCTGAATGAGAGCGAGATATCCTGGTATTTATTCGGTATCTGCTCTGCAGCTATCTCGATATTAAGGCCGACCGACTTGCCGATGCCTTCCTTTGCCCCTTTATTTGCGCCTTCCATTATGCCGGGCCCGCCGCCGGTTATGACTGCAAAACCTTCTTCCGAGAGCTTTCTCCCGAGGTCTACCGCCATCTCGTAATAAAATGATCCAGGCGTCATCCTGGCGCTGCCGAAGATGCTTACAGCCGGCCCAAGGTCATGCAGGGTCTCAAAGCCGTCAACAAGTTCAGACTGTATCCTGAAGATGCGCCAGGGTTCAGAATTTTTCAGATCATCCATAATATACCTTTTGTTTAAAAGCGATGGAGCTTTATTTTGGGATCTCAAGCTTCTGAGGTTCGCAGAGCAGTTCAGAATTGATCGCGACCTTTCCGCATTTTTTGCACTGGTACCTGTCTGTGTGCACTTTGTTGTGGCAGAATGACGGCGGATGGACACCTGCACTTCCGCACCAGTCAGCCTTCTTTACCATACCCTGTACTTTGCAGATATTGTTTTGATCAAGCGCTACAGCTCCGCAATTTGCGCATACAAACGCGCGGGTCTCTTTTGGAAGGGGGACATGCACCTTTTTTTCTTCTGACATTTCAGCCTCCTTTAAAGTATTACAGTTTTAGGATTAATAGAGGTAAGTAATATAATGAAATATAACATAAGGGTGCGCATTTTTTCACTTTGAATGATAGGAATTAAAATACGTTGCGGCAGCGGCGGGTTACATCATTATCAGCAAACTCATCATGGCGATAGACCAGATGATATCAATCGGCAGCTGAAGTTCTGAGCTGGAATCAAGCAGAAGATCAAAGCGGGCGGGAAACTCCTCATCTGCCTGCCATAATATCAGTATGACCGGGAATTTTGGAAAAGGGTGGAGCTTAAGAGACGCATCACCAAACTTTAGTTCTTCACCGCCAAGTTCCTTCCCTTTCTTTAAAAAGGCGTCAGCATCATTGCCGTATCTTTCAGCAAGTTTATCAAGAGGCAGCAGGTGAGACCCTCTGAAGAAGATATCTCCGCCTTTTAAGTTTAAGGGTTTCAGTAGTTCCCCTGAAAGCGGTATGTTCTTAAAGTTAACGAGATATGAGATCATAGACAGCCTTGAAAAGTAACCAAGCCTCTGAAGTATGATCTCGCTCAGATTGGAATTTCCGGAAAACATCTCATCTTTGGGAAAGACTGTGATGTCAGTTCCAAACGATTTCATATGATAGGTTTCTGATCTATTATCAAAAACCACCCCGGCCGATTCGCAGACATTTTCAGGCGAAAGGCGCCTCAGATCATCCCATCCCTTTTTTTCTCCTGACGACATGGTTTATTATACTAAAGTAAGTTTCTTAACGCCTCGATATAGAATATCAGTCAAACTGACTATCCCGTAGCAGCGCTTCGAGGATTCTTTTGATTAAAGGAATAATATGATACAGGTCTCTAATTTAGAAAAGTCGTACGGCAAGCAGACACTATTTGACAATGTAAGCTTTACCATCGCTCCGGGTGAACGCATCGGGCTGGTCGGCAGGAACGGGCACGGCAAGTCCACATTTTTCCGCATGCTGATCGGGGAAGATCATCCTGACTCAGGCATCATCAATGTACCAGACCACTATTCCATAGGCCATCTTTCTCAGCATCTTCGCTTTACAGAGAAGACAGTCTTGAAAGAGGCATGCCTCGGGCTTAAGCCGAATGAATACGGCATTGATGAGACATACAAGGTTGAGACTGTCCTTCATGGGCTTGGGTTTTCTGTGGCTGACATAGAGCTTGACCCGAAAGACCTTTCAGGCGGGTATCAGGTAAGGCTGAGCCTTGCAAAGGTACTTGTTTCTGAGCCGAACCTCCTTCTGCTTGATGAGCCTACAAACTATCTTGATATCGTATCTATCCGCTGGATAAAAAAGTTTCTGAGCAACTGGAAGAATGAACTTATCCTTATCACACATGACAGGAGTTTTATGGATACGGTTATCACTCATACAATGGCCATTCACAGGTGTAAGGTGCGCAAGATGATCGGTTCAACTGATAAGCTCTATCAGCAGATCCTTATGGAAGAGGAGATACATGAGCAGACGAGGGTGAATGAGGCAAAGAAACGGAAAGTGACTGAGGATTTTATAAACAGGTTCAGGGCAAAGGCTACGAAGGCAAAGGCCGTGCAGTCGAGGGTGAAATCACTCGAAAGGAAGGGAGTCCTGGAAAAACTTTCTCATATTAAGAACCTGGATTTTCAGTTCAAGAGTGCGCCGTTCAATGGGAAGAGGCTTCTTGAGGTGCAGAATCTCTCCTTTTCATATGACAAAGACACGAAGCCGTTAATAGAGGACTTCAGTATCGCTGTGGGCAAGTTTGACCGTATAGCGATAATAGGCCAGAACGGTAAGGGGAAGACCACTCTTTTGAGCATTCTTGCCGGAGAACTTTCGCCCCAGAGCGGGAATATCAGCCCTCACCCTGCCATGAAGGTTGCCTACTTCGGCCAGGCAAATATTGAGCGGCTTAATCCTGAACTGACCGTTGAGGAAGAGGTTGCGAGTGTTCAGCCTGAACATCACAGGACATCTGTCCGCAGCATATGCGGCCTTATGATGTTCAGCGGAGACGATGCTTTAAAAAAGGTAGACGTGCTTTCAGGAGGTGAAAAGAGCAGGGTGCTTCTTGCGAAACTGCTTGTCAGCCCTGCCAATATGCTTATGCTTGATGAGCCGACCAACCACCTGGACATGGAATCCGTTGACTCGCTTACAGAGGCTATAAATGATTTTGAGGGCGCTGTCATAATAGTCACTCATAATGAGATGCTTCTTCATGCCATGGCAACAAGGCTGGTGGTTTATGATGGGGGGAAGGTGACCCTTTTTGAAGGCACATATCAGGACTTCCTCGACCGCGTGGGCTGGAGCGATGAGGGCGAGGTAACTCTCTCTGCAAGCAAGCCTGATGCTGCTCCTATTAAGCAGATCAATAAAAAAGAGATGCGCCGTCTCAGGGCTGAGCTGGTAACAGAGAGGTCAAAGGCCACAGTTGAGATGAAGAAGAGGATCGCTGAGATCGAATCAACTATCACGCAGCTTGAGAAGAAGGTCAGTGATGAGAGCCAGGAACTTATCAATGTATCGCACAAGGGTGATAGAGATTCTATAAGCCGCCTCTCGAAGTCTATCGATAATTCAAAAGGCAGGATCGAGGTGCTCTTTATCGAGCTTGATGAGCTTACAGCGAAGCACGAAAAAAGGTTGAAAGAATTTGAAGAGAGGCTTAACGAACTGTCATAGTTCATGAAACCGGTTCAGGGGACAAGGCCCTGAATATCACAATATAATGCTTAAAATCGGAAACCTCGAATTGTCTTCAAACCTCATCCTTGCTCCACTCTCTGGAATAAGCGACATGCCTTTCCGCATGATCAACCGTTCTTTCGGCTGCCAGTTCGCGTTTACCGAGATGATCAGCGCTCACGCTATTGTTCAAAAGAGCAAAAAGACGGAGTCTATGCTTGTAACAATTCCTGAGGACAGGCCTCTGGGTGTGCAGCTTCTTGTCAGTGAGCCAGATTACATTGAAAAGGCGATTGAAATTATTAATAAGCATGAATTTCCTCTTCTTGACATCAACTCTGCATGTCCTGCAGGCAAGGTGACACGCAGCGGCAAAGGCGCAAGCATGATGAAAGACCCTCAAGGATTAAGAGAGCTTCTTAAGATCGCTGTCAGGAATTCCAGGGTTCCGGTCACTGTAAAGATAAGAGCCGGATGGGATAAAGATTTGGTCAATGCCAGGGATGTAGCTCTTCATGCTCAGGATGCCGGCATAAGCGGGCTCTTCATCCACGGCAGGACAAAGAAGCAGGGTTACAGCGGGAGTGTTGACTATGAGGTGATAAGAGAAGTTAAAGAGGCGCTGGATATTCCGGTCATCGGAAGCGGTGATGTCTTTTCTCCTGAGCTTGTAAAGAAGATGTTTGACGAGACCGGCTGCGACGGAGTTGTGATCGCAAGGGGCGCGCTCGGTAACCCGTGGATATTCAGGGAGGCTGAGGCATTCCTGAAAGACGGCTCAATATTGCAGCGTCCTGATATTGATGAGATAACCGATGCCATATCAAGGCACATGGAGATGCTGATCCATCTCTATGGCGAGAGTAGAGGTGTAATGGTATTCAGAAAGTTCTTTGCCTGGTATCTCAAAGGCCTGCGGAATATTAAACCTCTAAGAGAGAGGGGATTTAAAGCGGTCACACGAGAAGACATTGTGGTGCTGATTGAGGAACTTAAAAGTTCTGAAAGAACAACTCATGCCCTTGAGATGCCTGATTGATATTTAGTTATTATGGAGTTATGACTTGTTGTGCTGCCGGTGTCTTATAAAAGATATGAGGAAGGCTGTCAATAATAGTATGAAAATTATTGTTAAAAGCGGCCCAAAATATAACAAGCTCCAGCTCATGCCTACAAGCGGCAGAAGGCTCCAGCGAACCATTGCACGCAGTGTTGCATGCTTTGCTATGAAGTCGGCGATCGGCGGGGAGTATTTATAATAAGTCTGTACAAATGAATTGCCGATCTCATTTGTTATCAAAAACCTATCGCGGAAGTTACGGAGTATCTTCACATGTGGTTCCATAAGAGATCCGTAAGCAGCAGTAGCTATAAAGCATCCGCTCTTGTTATCAGCATTTGAAACTACTGAACCTGAGGATGAATTCTCACCAAGCCCTGACGGGTCTGAAATTATACCGTTTGCAATACCATCATCATCTCCACGGCCGCCGTCGATAAAATGGAGCGTGACGGTGCTGCCGTTTATCTCAGCGCCTGTCTGCCCGTCATACATGAACTCATGCCATCCATCAACCGGGCTATATTTATACCAGACATAACCGGCAGGAGCAGGTTCAGGCAGGTTGATAGTCACTGTAGCTGGGTCACCATGGTTAGGAACTGCTACTTCTATATCAAATAAACCGAATATGAGATTATCCGGTTTGCCTGCTGTATCCTCAATGGTATTTGGGTCAATATTGCGGAATGTCCTGAGGTCGTTGTCACAATTTACTATGTTTGTTATTTCTGAATTTACCGTCGTTATTAGAGTTGAACCGGTACCGGAAGTTGCATTTGTAATGGAATCTACTAACTGAAAGGTTCCGTCAGAAATCTGAAATCCGTCAGAATCTATGGTGGCTTCAAACGGCACAATTGATATCGTACCTATAGCTGTTAGTACAGTGTCAGAGATCAGGTAATTTGGATCAGTTAAGGAACCTCCGTTGCTTAAGATAACATCCTCACCTTCTAAACCAACAATAGAAATGCCTCCGATTATTGTTATCTCTCCAGTGGTGGCAATTATATCGTTGCCGCCACTTATAGGTGTGGCGATTATTTCATCACCGGGTGTACCAATTATGTCATCGTTGAAAATGTCTAAAAGACATATGGAGAAAAGTGTAATATTTGAATTAGAACTATTGGAATTAGAACGAAAAGTTATAATAATACTTGAATCAGTACATGCAGAACCAAGAGAAGTAATAAGTCCATTATTTGTAGTTATTAAAAAGTCGCCTGTTCCATGAACCGTAAAATTCTGAATAGTAATGTGTGAATTTGAGTCATTAGCAAGGTTAGTAGTGTCTAAGTTTATTACTGTGTCGTTTATGCCGGTGTTAAGTATTGTTGAATCATTACCTGCGCCATTTATCGTAAGTGCATAATTTTCAGTAGTTGGGATATAAGAAAGTGTCTCAGAAAAGTTGTAGTTTCCTGCAGCAATGTTAATAGTATCGTTCTGAAGGTTGTTAGCGGCAAGGTCAAGGGCGCTCTGAAGATCGCAGTCGAGGTCGGAGCAGTTAAAGTCTGAGGCAGGGGTGACGCTTATAACTGCCGCATGTGAAAGATGAAGTGGAAGAAGCAGTAATAATGCTGTCAGAAAAATTATCTTCTTTTTCATTATCTCTAAATGTGGTTGGATATCTTAGAGCTTAAAATTATTATCAAGCCTGCAAGATCAGATGTATAGGAACATATTAGTGGATGGCTATATTTTTGTCAATCTTTATTTTACAGATGTAAAAATGTCGTTACAGAAGCTCTACTCCGAACTTCCTGAGGCAATCAGCCAGGGCGGCAAGCGGCAGGCCGATCACGTTAAGGTAATCACCCTCTATCTTCTTCACAAGGAGCGCCCCAAGTCCCTGAATGGCGTATGCGCCTGCCTTATCAAGAGGTTCTCCTGTTTCAATATAGCAGTCTATCTCATTTGCAGTGAGCTTTTTGAATGTTACTTTTGTCTCGACCGACCTTGATACCTTTTTGCCTGTAGCGGTATCGATGATCGTAAAGCCGGTGATAACAGAGTGGGTTTTATTGTTGAGCATCGCCAGCATCCTCTTTGATTCTGTTTTTGTGTGAGGTTTTCCGAGGATTTTACTTTTATAAAGAATGAATGTATCAGCAGCGATGATAAGCGCGTCTCTATGTCTCACGGCAACTGATTTTGCTTTTTCGTGGGAAAGAAACTTTGCAAGCTGGTGTGGCTTTAATTTCAGGGAGAGGTCTTCTTCATAATCACCGGCATCAATCCTGAATTTGAGCCCGGCGTTCTTGAGTATCTCTTTTCTTCTCGGGGATTTTGACGCGAGTATTATCTGCTTCATTATTGCGATGGCCTTGATTGAAAATAATTATTTAAAGGAGAGATTGCAGTTCTTCCAGCGACTTTGTCAGGCTGTCGGAGTTTTTTAGAATTCTTTCGTCAAATTTCTTGATGTGTCTATAGTAAATAGAAACATCCTGCTCACTGTTTCTGTATGTTTCTCTGCCTCGGATCTGCTCGTTGATGGAATCTACCGCATGTGTGGTGTGGCGGAGTTTTGTGAGGGTCTCTACTTTTATCACTACGTTAGGAATATTGACCTTTATCATATCTTTGATGTTCGCCTGAAGGGGGATTAAAGTATGTATGATATTGTTTTCTTCAAAGATGGTGTCCAGTTCCTCTATAAGGAGTTCCTTATTTGCTTGAAGCGTTGCCAGATTATGTGATAATTCTTCTTTCACAGCAGATAATATCTTTCTTTCTCCCTGCCTGGCCAATCTTCGGATATTAAATGTATCCCAGAGCATTGCCAGTACAAGGCCTGATGTTATCCCTGCAATAAAACCTTTTAACCATTCTGTCATGTTAACTTTCTCCAGGACAAGAAAAGGAAGAATTAATAAGTATGTATGATATGTTCTTTCTTACCGTATTAACAGTAATCTACTATTTTTACTATCACATGTCAATAAGTTTCGCTAATTATTGTAGCGTTATGGTTGCCATTTATCATATATCTGTATATCATATATAAAACATTTTCTATTTATGAAGTACTTTGCCCCCATAAACCTTTTAGTGATCTTCTCTCTTTTAATACTTAGCTGTGTTACGCCTAACAGTAATTATTCATCTGAGATCAATGAGAGCCTGAAAACTTCGGAACTTTCCAAATCTGTCGTAAATCTTCCTGGTGATAATGAAGTGGAGTCCCCCATGTTTTCAACGCCGGAAATCCGTGCCGACATTACTTCGGAAACCATCACACCTGCTTTAACAGAAAATATTGCATCTCCTTTGGCTGAGGTAGAAGAGGAGAGCGGGCAAAACCTGCTTGATACTGCGCTTGATTTCTGCAATGCATCTCAGGAGTCATGGGCAGACGGCAACTTTGAGGAGGCAATAGAGGCTTTGGATCAGGCATATAACATGGTGCTGAGTGTCGATACTGAGAACAACCCCACGCTTATCCAGCAGAAAGAAGACCTCAGGTTCTTGATCTCAAAGAGGATACTTGAGATATATGCATCACGATACACCGCAGTCAATGGCGAACATGAGGCCATTCCTCTGATCTTGAACAAGCATGTTCAGCGAGAGATCGAACTTTTTCAGGGGTATGAGCGGAACTTTTTCATTGAATCATATAAGCGCTCGGGAAGGTATCGTGAGAAGATCGTTAAGGCATTAAATGAAGCCGGCATGCCGGAAGAGCTTTCATGGCTGCCGCTAATTGAGAGCGGGTTTAAGGTGAGAGCGCTTTCAAGTGCCAGAGCTCTTGGACTGTGGCAGTTCATTCCTTCAACCGGCTATAAGTTCGGGCTGAAAAGGGATAACTGGATAGACGAGAGGATGGACCCTGAAAAATCAACTGCCGCTGCCATAGCTTACATGACCGAACTTCATAATATATTCGGCGACTGGACTACAGTTCTGGCAGCTTACAATTGCGGAGAGGGCAGGGTGCTCCGGCTGATCCGTGACCAGAGCATAAATTACCTTGATAATTTCTGGGATCTTTATGAGAAGCTTCCCAATGAGACAGCTAGATATGTTCCGAGGTTTCTTGCCACGCTTCATATATTAAAGAATCCTGAAAAATTTGGTTTTACACTTGAGGAGCTGGATGAGCCTGCTGTGTATGAGACGGTGACTGTTGAGAAGATATTGCAGCTTAAGACGTTAGCTTCTGTATTAGATGTGCCATATGAAAAACTTGCTGATCTGAATCCGGAACTCCGTAATCAGGCTACTCCTTCCAAGCCATATCCATTAAGAGTTCCGCCCGGAATGGAGAATATATTACTCTCTAAACTTGATAATATACCGATATGGTATCCTCCTGAGAAGGTCTATGTATATCATAAGGTAAAAAAGGGCGAGACATTATCATTGATAGCGTCTAAATACAGCACAAGTGTGCAGAATATCGCCAGGACTAATAATTTAAAAGGGAAGAAGCTCAAGGTAGGGCAGAAGCTTAAGATTCCCAGTGGAAGCGAAATAATAGCCGGTAACCCTGTAACCGCTGTATCTGTTGAGATTCCCTCGGACGGGATTTATCGCGTTAAAAAGGGAGATTCGTTATGGAAGATAGCCAGTAAATTCAATACGGATACTAATACCCTTAAGCGTATAAATAATATGAGCACAACGCAACTTGAAGTTGGCCAGGTAATTAAGGTGACGGGGTCACTTACTGAGGTTGCATCTGATGGTAAGTATCGCGTTAAAAAAGGCGATTCATTATCGTTGATAGCTAAGAAATTTAATACGGATACAAAGGCGCTTCAGCGTAT
This sequence comes from Thermodesulfovibrionia bacterium, assembly GCA_030646035.1. Classification (NCBI taxonomy): domain Bacteria; kingdom Pseudomonadati; phylum Nitrospirota; class Thermodesulfovibrionia; species Thermodesulfovibrionia bacterium. The sequence continues at coordinate 103,799 of JAUSMY010000040.1, forward strand.
CAATAATCTGCAAAGCACAAGCCTGAAAGTAGGACAGGTTCTTAAGATTGGTAAATAAGTATCACGCATCCTTAGTCGGCCTTTCTATAAAAGAGTGACCTTCTTTATTTTTTTTCATATTAAATCTGATACTATTCAGCTAAAATTATCTCAATGAAGAACAGTTTATTTACGATAATATTTGCCACAGTATTAATTCTCTTATTTGCATCTCCCATTCTCACATCAAATGCTGAACTGGCTAACTCTGTACCCGTTGCCGGAATGCTTCCTCCAGGTGAAAGTTATTCAGAGCTCAGGAAGGCACTGGCTGTATACCATTCGATAGCTGAAAAGGGCGGATGGCCTGAATTGCCTCAGGGACTTCTGCTTGCTAAAGGCAAAATTGACAAACGTGTTATTGTTCTTAGGAAAAGGCTTCTTATATCAGGCGATCTTGAGCCTGATAACGCTAATGGTAACGTATTGTTTGATCTGGCTCTTGAAGAAGCAGTCATAAGGTTTCAAAAGAGGCATGGCCTTAATGCAGATGGACGTGTAGGCAAAAATACGCGGAATGCTTTAAATGTCTCAGTCCAGTCACGTGTGCGGCAGATTGAGCTTAATCTGGAGCGCTTGCTTTTAAACAGGAACACCTCTTTGAATCGTTATGTAATGGTTAATATCGCTGATTTCAGGCTTGATGTAATTGAAAAAAACAGGAGTGTTATGTCTATGAAGGTTATTGTTGGAAAACCTTCCTGGAAGACTCCAGTTCTTGATGAAAAAATGACCCATATTGTTTTTAACCCTTCATGGAACATACCGGCAAGTATTGCAATAAAAGAGGTGCTGCAAAAGATCAGATCGGAAAAAGATTATCTAACGACTCAGAATATAATTGTTCTTGACGGTTTTGGGGATGATGCACAGGAGATAGCCTCTGATTCCATTGACTGGTCAAAAGTATCAGATGATAACTTTCACTATAATCTTCGACAGAAGCCAGGGCCTTTAAACCCTCTTGGCCGAGTAAAATTTGTTTTCCGCAACAGGTTTAATATTTACATGCACGACACCCCTTTTAAAGAGCATTTCAGAAATGACACACGTGGTTTTAGCCATGGCTGCATAAGGCTTGAAAGGCCTATAGAACTTGTTGAGTATTTGCTCAAAGACGATCCTGAATGGCCGGCTGAAAAAATACAGGAAGCAATAAGTAAAGGAAAAGAGAGGTATGTGAAACTTGCAGAATCAGTTGATGTTAATATTATTTACCTGACCGCATGGGTTGATCAAGAGGGTCAGATTCAGTTCAGGAACGACATATATGATAGAGACATGAAACTTGACAAAAATCTAAAAACTCAATAATTAGCTGATTTATTTAACGGCGTGGAAAGAATAAATTAATTAATGTATAATTTAACTTTCTCAAAATCTAAATATGAAAGTGGGGATGTAGTTGTTTATTAGTATAATTATGGTGAGGAAGGAGTTGAAACTGTTTGGATATTAAAGTTCATGGAAGCGATATCGAAAAAGCGTTAAAGATCTTGAAACGCCAGCTTCAGAAAGAAGGACTTTTCAGGGAGATTAAGAATAGAAAGTTTTACGAAAAGCCTTCAGAGAAGAAGAAGAGAAAGAGGATCGAAGCAAGAAAGAAGAGGATGAAGGCGTTAAAAATGAGGACCGAAACAAAGTAACTAATTAGTTTTTGTCATTTAGTTTTATTTAAAAAGACCGGCTCCGCTGCAAAGCAGAGCCGGTCTTTTTTGTTGTTAGAAATTATTTCAGGCGCGGAAAAAAGAAATGGGATAAATTGATTAAGTAAAGACAAAAAACCCCTGCATTAAATGCAGGGGTTTTTTAAGTTAGAAAGTTAGATTTTTACAACATTAATAGCTTTAGGGCCCTTTTCGCCTTCTTCAATATCAAAAGACACTCTCTGCCCCTCAGCCAGGGTTTTGTAACCGTCTCCCTGTATTGAGGTATGGTGAACAAATACATCACCGCCATCCTCACTTGTGATAAAGCCAAACCCCTTGGAATCATTAAACCATTTTACTGTTCCTTCAGCCACTTCTGTACCTCCTTTAAATAGATGTTTCTGTTTGATTTAACTACTCAAGTTCTTGGTAAGCAATAGCAAAAAATATGTGATTACTAATGCCCCCAGAACTTTCGGAGTAAAATAACATGTTTTCAGAAAATAAGTCAATGGATTTATTAAATCAATGGTTATGTAAAAGAAAAACCCTTCACCATATTCCTTCCGCTCTCTTTTGCATTATACAGTGCTCTGTCTGCGATACCTATGAGTTCTTCACATCTGATATCCCTGCCACCCCCGTCATAATATCCGATGCCAACACTAACTGTAATATTTATTTCACCAAAATCTGACCTTTCAATCGTGCTCCTGAGCCTCTCTCCAATCTCCATACCGTACTGATAGGAGGAATATGGGAGTATCAGAGCAAACTCCTCACCGCCATATCTGGCAGCTATATCCGTGACCCTAGTAATGTTTTTAATTATCTCAGCAATTCCCTCGATAACCTTACTGCCTACAGGATGGCCATACCTATCGTTTACTTTTTTAAAAAAGTCTATATCCATCATTATTACGGAGATAGGATAATGATATCTCAATGACCGGGCTATCTCCTCCTTAAGCCTTAATTTGAAATACTTTTGATGATACAGTCCGGTGTGGCCGTCAGTAACCGCTTCCTGATACAGGTTGGCATTCTCAATTGCAATAGCGACCTGATTTGCAAAAGTCTGCAGTATCATCACATCATCATTGTCAAAATTGCCATCTATTTTGTTGATAAGCTGAAGTACACCGATAATCTTATCTTTATCTCTGACAGGGACACAGACCATGCTCCGTGTGTTGAATCCGCTAATCTCGTCTATTCCTATATAAAACCGTTTATCTGATGACACATCATGAATTAATACAGGCTGGCTGTTCGTTGCAACCCATCCTGCAATGCCAAGATCCTTTTTGAACCTCACCAAATTGATTTCATCAGACTTATTACCTACAGCAACCTCAAAAAAAAGTTCATCAGAATCCTGATCAAGTAGCAAAAGGCTCCCGGCTTCCACGCCTAAAAGCTTTATGGCTGATTCAACTGCCAATTTATTAACTTCAGCAGAATCAAGCGATGAAGTCACAAGGGCGGTCATCTCTATCAATGTGTTAAGTTGCTTTAAGCGTTTGTCATTTAACTCTTTCATCTTATTATTACGTGCAATTATTGAACGGCAGTTGTTGTCTCAAAAAAAAGATATTATAAATTTCAATGTAACGAGTTAAATTTACTCTCTTATGACATAACTCATGGAGTTAAATAGATAAAATTAAAAAGCGGAGGAACTGCTACCAGTATCTGACACTGCCGATATCAACATGGACAAAGTTTGATCGAGGGTAGTAGCCTACCCCGCCGGCCTTCAGTTTTTTTGCGATATTCCTTAAAGATTCAATACTACGCCCGGGCACCTTAATGTCCACAGCCATTCCATAGATATGAAAACTGTTACTGCCAACCCCTCTGCTTGTCTTTCTTAGCATCGCGTTTGTCTCGGGTGACCGGTATCCAGATGTTACATGAAAAGGCTGTCTGGCTTTCATATTTTTGTTAATGACATACAGAAGATCCAATAGTTTGGTGTCAATCTCTTTTATACCGCCTGTACGATAGTCACGCAAGATAAAATTTATCTCAGCAAGTGATTCAGGGATATACGCGTCATTTTGCCAGTAAACAGTCTTAAGCTTCTCGTCAGTATGGATGTTATAAAAATATAGGGATCTTTCAGGAACCTTCATTTCCTCAAGGGATGCTGTAACATATGAAGGAAAAAGAGTTGCGGTGACTGTTGCAGCCCCCAAAGCAAGAAAACTTCTGCGGCTTAGTCTATTATTGTTACATGATTTATCCGGTTTCATAGCAGATTCCCAGAAGGACTAGCTTAATTGTAATATTGTTTAGCTATAATTAGCTGAAAGTATGGTATTAAGATTTTAAAGAAAAATAATTTAAAATGCAACCAAAAAATGGAAAGCACAGTTGCCCGTTAAGGATGTAAATATGGTAACTCCTTGAATTATAGGCTAATTATAATTTGAGTATCATTCATCAGCCGACATCCCCCAAGACATACTGGATTATGCTTATTGCCGTTATTGGAGATGTTTCAGTCCGGAGTGTCCTTGGGCCAAGCGATACCTCAGTGAATCCTTTAGCAACAACGATAGATATCTCTTGTTTTGAGAACCCGCCTTCAGGCCCCACAAGGATTGTAATGTTTTTAATTTTGTGACAATTATTCAAAACTTGTTTTAAATTTCTTTCTTCTAAAGATTCAGAGAAGAGAAGCTTTAAAGATCCGATATCTTCTGCAGTGTTAGGTTGGGTATCACATAATTTATTAAAATCAATAGGTTCAATAATCTCAGGGACAATCTCTCTTCCTGACTGCTGCGAAGCAGACAGGGCGATCTTTCTCCATCTTGAGACTTTGTCGCTAGTTCTTATCTGAGACCTTTCGGTAATCAGAGGAACAATTTTGTTTACCCCAAGTTCTGTTGATTTCTGGATTATATGATCCATCTTGTCCCCTTTAGGGAGCCCTTGGATAAGGGTGATTGAGATTGGAGATTCTGATGAATACAATTCTTCTTTGATATTTTCAACAGTTATTGCTTTTTTATGAACAGTTATAATCTTGCAGATATATCTCTTCCCATTTCCGTTGAGAATGGTAATAAATTCACCTGGTTTAGCTCTTAATACAAGAGATAGATATCTTGCGTTTTCCCCTGTGATGATGATCTCTTTTGAGAGAAGCTGTTCAGGTGGGAGGAATATTCGAGCCATAACTAATTATGAGTAATAAAGTAAGAATAAGTTAGGAAAGATATTTCCATAATTGATAATTATTCTTACGCCTGATGCTTGCCAAAGATATCTTTTACTTTGTCCATGAATTTTTTAGATATATCATCCCCGCTGATCTCTGCAAACTCTTTAAGAAGTTCTTTCTGCCGTTTGGTTATTTTCTTGGGCACATCCACTACTATGGTTACGTACTGGTCACCTTTGCCGTAACCGCCCAGCTTTGGGACACCCTTTCCCCGCAAATGGAATATCTTGCCCGAAGGTGTTCCTGAAGGGATATTTAATTGCTCTTTACCGTCTATCGTAGGCACTTCTATTTCAGAGCCAAGAACAGCCTTGACAAATGAGACGGGAACCTCACAATGGAGATCGTTACCTTTACGCTTAAAGAAAGGGTGGGGCTCTACATTTATAATGACATAAAGATCTCCGTTAGGCCCTCCATGAATCCCCGGATCACCCTCTCCTGACACTCTGAGCCTTATACCTGTATCCACTCCTGCCGGCACTTTCAGGTTGATCGAGCTCTTCTTTTTTATCTTGCCGATGCCTTTGCATTCAGAACACGGGTCTGTGATGATCGATCCTTCGCCTTTACATTGGCCGCATGTCCTTGCCATTGTGAAGAATCCCTGCTGAATTCTTGTTTCTCCAGTGCCTTTACATGTTGAGCAAGTTTCAGGTTTTTTTCCAGGTTTAGAACGGGAGCCATTACAAGACCGGCATGTTTCCCATCTCGGCAGATTCAGCTCTTTCTCAACACCGTATACTGCTTCATGCAGGGTCAAGTCAAGGTCATATCTAAGGTCATGTCCCTTTGTAGGCCGTGTTCTTCCGCCTGCAGTACCGCCAAAAAAGCTTCCGAATATGTCTCCAAAAATGTCTCCAAAATCAGACGATCCGTTGAAACCGCCACCCATGCCCTCTGCTGAGCCGAACTGGTCATAATTGGCTCTCTTATTCTGATCACTGAGGCATGAGTAAGCCTCATTGATTTTCTTGAACTTCTCTGTGCTCGCATTGTCACCCGGGTTTCTGTCAGGATGGTACTTGAGCGCAAGTCTCCTGTAAGCTTTTTTTAATTCATCTGCTGATACGCTTCTCTCAACTTCTAAAATACTGTAGTAGTCTTCGCTCAATTGTTAATTTCCTTATTTATCTTTATCAGTTTCTTCAAATTCTGCGTCAACAACATCATCTTTTTGCCCTTGATCTGAAGAAGCTTCCTGATTTCCTCCATGCTGAGCACCTGCCTGTTCTGTTCCTGCAGAGGTTGTCTTATATATCTCTTCAGCAAGTTTGTGCGATGCCTTAGTCAGTTCTTCAACCGCTTCCTTCAGCTTGTCAGCGTTATCCGTAGTCTCTTTCAGGTTTTTACATTTATCAATTGCGTCATTAAGCTTCTTCTTCTCTTCCTCTGATATCTTGTCCCCATGCTCTTTAACTGACTTCTCTACAGAATAGACAAGTGTATCAGCCTCGTTCTTTGCCTCTGCAAGTGCGCGCCTCTTTTTATCCTCTTCAGCATGAGATTCTGCGTCAACGGTCATCTTCTTTATCTCTTCCTCAGATAATCCGCTTGTGGCTGTGATTCGGATAGACTGTTCCTTGCCGGTGCCCTTGTCTTTTGCAGCTACATGCAGTATTCCATTTGCATCTATGTCAAAAGCTACCTCTATCTGAGGAACGCCTCTTGGGGCAGGGGGGATACCAGCAAGCTCAAAATTACCAATAAGCTTATTGTCATTTGCCATCTCCCTCTCTCCCTGGCATATTTTTATCGAAACAGCAGGCTGGTTGTCCGCCGCAGTAGAGAACACCTGACTCTTCTTTGCCGGGATGGTGGTATTTTTTTCAATGAGCTTAGTAAATACGCCTCCTAATGTCTCAATGCCGAGTGAAAGAGGGGTTACATCAAGGAGCAGCACATCCTTTACGTCACCCTTAAGCACGCCTCCCTGAATAGCAGCTCCGGCAGCAACTACTTCATCAGGATTAACACCTTTTGAAGGCTCTTTTCCAAAGAAATCCTTGACTATCTGCTGAACTCTTGGAGTTCTGGTCTGCCCGCCGACAAGTATTACTTCATGTATGTCGCTTGGTTTAAGGCCGGCATCGGCAAGAGCGGTTTTGCAAGGCCCTATCGTTCTGTCGATAAGGTCACCAACAAGCTGTTCAAGCTTGGCGCGTGACAGCTTTATTACAAGATGTTTCGGCCCGCTAGCATCGGCGGTAATGAACGGAAGGTTTATTTCTGTCTCCATAGCCGTAGAAAGCTCAATCTTGGCTTTTTCAGCATTCTCTTTAAGTCTTTGCAGTGCCATCTTATCATTATGAAGGTCGATCCCTGAGTCTTTTTTAAACTCATCAACAAGCCAGTCCATGATCTTCAGGTCAAAGTCATCACCGCCAAGGTAGGTATCACCGTTAGTGGATTTAACCTCAACAACTCCTTCACCGATCTCAAGGATAGATACGTCAAACGTTCCGCCACCGAGATCATAGACTGCGATCATCTCCTCTTTCTTTTTGTCCATGCCATATGCAAGCGCTGCTGCGGTAGGTTCATTTATTATCCTAAGGACATTCAGGCCTGCTATCTTTCCTGCATCTTTTGTTGCCTGACGCTGACTGTCGTCAAAGTATGCAGGAACTGTTATGACCGCATCTGTCACTGTTTCGCCAAGATAATCTTCAGCAGCCTGTTTTAATTTCTGGAGGATCATGGCTGATATCTCAGGCGGGGAATAGGTCTTTCCGTGCGCCTCTACATGTGCATCATTGTTTGATGCTTTGACTATTTTATATGGTAGTTTTTTTATTGCCTGTTTTGATTCGTTGGAATCAAACTTTCTTCCCATAAGTCTTTTGATCGAGAATATGGTATTTTCAGGGTTTGTTATTGCCTGCCTTTTTGCAATCTGGCCTATCAGCCTCTCTCCTTTATCTGTGAAAGCGACTATTGACGGTGTTGTCCTGTTTCCTTCCTGGTTTGCTATTATTGTTGGCTCACCGCCCTGCATAACTGCTACTGCCGAGTTGGTAGTTCCAAGGTCAATACCTATTACTTTTCCCATCTTTCTTTACTCCTCCTGTTTATTAATATTGTTGGATTATTTTTGTTTCAACTCAGTTTCTTTAGCTTGAGAAGGTTTTTTCGAAACTTCCACTAATGATGCTCTAAGCAATCTGTCTTTTAACATATACCCTTTTCTGTGCTCTTTTACCACAATGTTTTCCTCAACCTCATCTGTCTCTATCTGAGATATTGCATGGTGAACAGCTGGGTCAAAAGGTTTATTCTTTGCTTCGATAACAGTTAACCCGAACTTTTCTAAAATGGTCTTTAAATCCTTTAAAGTTAATTCTACTCCTTTTGACAGTGATTGTGAATTTTGTTCATCTGATGAATGCTGAAGCGCAAGTTCCAGATGGTCAATAACACTGAGGAGGTCTTCAATTATTCCTGCGTTTGCGTATTTGAGAAACTCCTGCCTGTTCCTTTCTGCAATCCTCTTATAGTTTTCAAAATCAGCGTATAGCCTGATATATTTGTTATTCGATTCAGCAAGTGACTCCTCAAGTTTCTGGATACTCGTTTCTTCAGAACCTTCTGTGTCAGGGTTGTAAACATTATTATATACAGTATTTTCAGTGCGTTCCTTCTTTTCTTCTTCAGTCATGAATTGTTTCTCCTTATGCGTCAGACATGATTTCTGTCAGTGTTTTGGCTGTATGGGCAACCATAGGTATCAGTTTTTTGTAATTCATACTTGTAGGGCCGATAATACCAATGGTACCAAGTGTATCCTTATTATCTCTGTAGGTAGAAGCGACCATGCTTAACTCTTTCATAGTTGGGAAAACACTCTCCATTCCGACAAACACCTGGACGCCTTCGGAATTGCTGACCTTCTGCAGCATCTTTAAAAACAGATGTCTGTCTTCAATAGCCTGCAGAATCTCTTTTATCTGTTTCAGATTGGCGAAGTCGGGCAGATAAGATGTGCCAGCAAGTTCATTTATGTCAAGGTTGTCGGATTCATTGCTTATGAAATCTTTGCACTGAGTCAGTATGTCTTCAATATATTCATTCCTTGATTCTTCATCCTTTAGTCGTAATGATAACTGTTCTTTTGCCTTACTGAAAGAAAGGCCTTTGATCAGGTTAGTTAGGTAACCTGATAATACATCTAGGTCACTTTGTGAGAGTGGTCCACTGAAATTAAAGAAGTTGCTTCTTACGCTCTCATCATCTGCTATCAAAATGCACAAGACCTTGTTGTCCTCATACTTGATAAGTTTAATATGTTTTATCAGCAGCTGTTCTGCTATTGATTGTGTAGCAATGGAAAGGTATCTGGAGTATAATGATAGCGATTTTGCCGCTTCTTTGATGAGTTGAGTCGCATCATCTTGGATAAATAGAAGCCTCTTCGTTAGGTTATCAAATATAGTCTTGCTTACAGCTAACTTGCGTTCCTTTAGTAATGAATTGACATAAAGTCTGTATCCTCTTTCAGTAGGTATTCTGCCTGCTGAAGTATGAGGCTGTTTTACATATCCCATATCTTCCAGAGATGCCATAATGCTCCTGACAGTGGCAGGTGAAAGGCCAAAAGAGAACTGCTGAGTAACTTTTATTGAACCTACAGGAGCATTTAACGTGGTATAACTTTGTATAATTGCCCAGAGGATTTTTCTACTTCTTTCGCTGAGTTCGTCCATATTGATTAGCACTCTTTATGTTAGAGTGCTAAGATTATAACAACTAATATTAATGAGTGTCAAGAAGTGCAGGGGCCGTCTTTTTGCCATTAACTTTCCTAACATTAAGCAAAAACTTATACCTGAGTTATATAATAAGAAGCAATAAGTAAATGTTTCTATAGTAATTTGTTTTATTGTTGATGTTCACCGCCTTGTTTGAATTGTCTGATTTTTCCATTTATTTGTTGTCTACTTTTTAAATTAAATATATTTTTTTTATTTGCCATTGACGTTAATTTTTTTATGTGCTATATTACTAAGCTGTCTTAAGAGTATCACTAAAAGACAGACCGCTCTTTGAGAACTTTAAAAAGTAGGTCTACAAGTCAATTAATTAATGAGAGTTTGATCCTGGCTCAGAATGAACGCTGGCGGCGCGCCTAACACATGCAAGTCGAACGGGGTTATAGGGAAAAGCTGACTTCGGTTGGTGGATCGCTATGACCTAGTGGCGAACGGGTGAGTAACGCATAGGAAATCTGCCCTTAGGATTGGGATACTCCCGAGAAATCGGGCTCAATACCGAATATGATTCCGAGGTGAAATGCCTTGGAATCAAAGCTGCGAGCAATCGTGGCGCCTGAGGATGTGCCTGTGTCCTATCAGCTAGTTGGTGAGGTAATGGCTCACCAAGGCTAAGACGGGTAGCCGGACTGAGAGGTCGATCGGCCACACTGGAACTGAGACACGGTCCAGACTCCTACGGGAGGCAGCAGTGGGGAATTTTGCGCAATGGGCGAAAGCCTGACGCAGCGACGCCGCGTGGAGGAAGAAGGCCTTCGGGTTGTAAACTCCTTTAGTGCGGGAAGAAGCCGCAAGGTGACGGTACCGCAAGAATAAGCCACGGCTAACTCTGTGCCAGCAGCCGCGGTAAGACAGAGGTGGCAAGCGTTGTTCGGATTTACTGGGCTTAAAGCGCGCGTAGGCGTCCTGATAAGTCAGATGTGGAAGCCTTGGGCTTAACCCAAGAATTGCATTTGATACTGTCAGGATTGAGTCATGCATAGGAGGGCGGAATTCCTGGTGTAGCGGTGAAATGCGTAGATATCAGGAGGAAGGCCGGAGGCGAAGGCGGCCCTCTGGGCAATGACTGACGCTGAGGCGCGAAAGCGTGGGTAGCAAACAGGATTAGATACCCTGGTAGTCCACGCCCTAAACGGTGGGTACTAGGTGTGGGTGGCGATAGTCATTCGTGCCGTAGGGAAACCATTAAGTACCCCGCCTGGGGAGTACGGTCGCAAGATTAAAACTCAAAGGAATTGACGGGGGCCCGCACAAGAGGAGGAGCATGTGGTTTAATTCGACGCTACGCGAAAAACCTTACCTGGGCTTGACATGTTTGTGGTAGAAACCCGAAAGGGTGACGACCCCGGCTTCGGTCGGGGAGCTTGCACAGGTGCTGCATGGCTGTCGTCAGCTCGTGCCGTGAGGTGTTGGGTTAAGTCCCGCAACGAGCGCAACCCTCATTCTCTGTTGCCCAGCAATGGGCTCTCTGAGAAAACTGCCGGCGAAGAGCTGGAGGAAGGTGAGGATGACGTCAAGTCAGCATGGCCCTTATGCCCAGGGCTACACACGTGCTACAATGATAGATACAAAGGGTCGCAAATCCGTGAGGTGAAGCTAATCCCATAAAATCTATCTCAGTGGGGATCGGAGTCTGCAACTCGACTCCGTGAACGTGGATTCTCTAGTAATCGTGGATCAGCACGCCACGGTGAATACGTTCCCGGGCCTTGTACACACCGCCCGTCACACCACGAAAGTCTGTTGTACCCGAAGTGGGTGAGCTAACCAGCAATGGAGGCAGCCTCCGAAGGTATGGCCGGTGATTGGGGTGAAGTCGTAACAAGGTAGCCGTAGGGGAACCTGCGGCTGGATCACCTCCTTTCTAAGGAGATAGGTATGTAAAAGTGACATTCATTGTCACACAAAAAAATCTTGTAGGCCTACTTTTTAATATCTTCAAACAGTCCCGATACGTCGGGATATGTTCTTTGATAATTGTGGAATTTGAGTAATGAGGTCAAGGAAGTAAGGGTATATGGTGGATGCCCAGGCATCAGAGGGCGATGAAGGACGTGATTAACTGCGATAAGCCACGGGGAGGAGTTAGTATCCTTTGATCCGTGGATTTCCGAATGGGGAAACCCATCCCGAGTAATGTCGGGATATCTTATGCTGAATACATAGGCATATGAAGCGAACCCGGCGAAGTGAAATATCTCAGTAGCCGGAGGAATAGAAATCAACCGATATTCCCTCAGTAGCGACGAGCGAAAGGGGAAAAGCCCAAACCCAGACTACAACTAAAAATTAAATAATAATATGTTTTAATTTTTAGTTGTAGTCTGGGGGTTGTAGGACCACATAAGTAGGACTGTTATATGATAGTCGAATGAGCTGGAAAGCTCGCCCATAGTAGGTGATAGGCCTGTAGGCGAAATCATATAGCTACCGAAGTGGTATCCTGAGTACCACGAGGCACGAGAAACCTTGTGGGAATCTGGGGGGACCACCCTCCAAGGCTAAATACCTGCTGATGACCGATAGTGAACCAGTACCGTGAGGGAAAGGTGAAAAGAACCCCGTTGAGGGGAGTGAAATAGAACCTGAAACCATATACTTACAATCAGTCAGAGTCCCGATTCGTCGGGATCATGGCTTGCCTTTTGATTAATGAGCCGGCGAGTTACTGAATGCAGCAAGGTTAAGGCCATAACGGCTGGAGCCGTAGGGAAACCGAGTCCTAATAGGGCGATTTAGTTGCATTTAGTAGACCCGAAACCAGGTGATCTACCCATGGTCAGGGTGAAGTGCCGAGAAGTCGGCATGGAGGCCCGAACTGGTGTCAGTTGCAAATGGCTCGGATGAACTGTGGGTAGTGGTGAAAGGCTAATCAAACCTGGTGATAGCTGGTTCTCCCCGAAATGTATTTAGGTACAGCCTCATGTATGCCTTGAGGAGGTAGGGCACTGGATGGGCTAGGGCTCTTTATAGAGTACCAAACTCAACCAAACCGCGAATGCCTTAAGGTTTAGCATGGGAGTGAGACTGCGGGTGCTAAGATCCGTAGTCGAGAGGGAAAAAGCCCAGAACGTCAGCTAAGGTCCCTAAGACAGAGCTAAGTGGAAAAGGATGTGAGATTACATAAACAGCCAGGAGGTTGGCTTAGAAGCAGCCATCCTTTAAAGAAAGCGTAATAGCTCACTGGTCAAGTGATTTTGCGCCGAAAATTTATCGGGGCTCAAGCTCTGCACCGAAGCTACGTACTTTTCCGATTCGTCGGGGGAGTGGTAGGGGAGCATTCCATTTGTCGTTGAAGCTATAGCGTGAGCTGTGGTGGAGAGCATGGAAGAGATTATGCCGGCATAAGTAGCAGTAAATCAAGTGAAAAACTTGATCGCCGTAAACCTAAGGTTTCCTGGGCTAGGATAATCCTCCCAGGGTTAGTCGGGCCTAAGTCGAGGCCGAAGGGAGTAGACGATGGACAACTGGTTAATATTCCAGTACCATCTGTGATGCGTTTGACCTACGGGGGGACGCAGGAGGATAGGAGCAGCCGGGCGTTGGTTGTCCCGGTACAAGCATGAAGGGTGGTGGTTAGGCAAATCCGGCCACCGTTAGCCTGAAATGTTACGTGGATCCCGGGTAATTCCGGGAGAACTGACTGATTCCACGCTGCCAAGAAAAACCTCTATGGGAGTATCATGGATGACCGTACCGCAAACCGACACAGGTAGGTGGGTAGAAGATACCAAGGCGAACGAGTGATCCCTCGCAAAGGAACTCGGCCAATTTGCCCCGTAACTTCGGGAGAAGGGGTGCTCCGAGCAATCGGAGTTGCAATAAAGAGGCTCAAGCGACTGTTTAGCAAAAACACAGGTGTCTGCGAACTGGAACACAGGATGTATAGACACTGACGCCTGCCCGGTGCCGGAAGGTTAACAGGAGGGGTCAGCCGCAAGGCGAAGCTCTGAATCGAAGCCCCGGTAAACGGCGGCCGTAACTATAACGGTCCTAAGGTAGCGAAATTCCTTGTCGGGTAAGTTCCGACCTGCACGAATGGCGTAACGATTTGAGCGCTGTCTCTGCGAGGGGCTCGGCGAACTTGAGGTACCGGTGAAGACGCCGGTTACCCGCGACAAGACGGAAAGACCCCGTGCACCTTTACTATAACTTGACAGTGAATTTTGGTGACACATGTGTAGGATAGGTGGGAGGCTTTGAAGCTTTGACGCAAGTCAGGGTGGAGCCGACCTTGAAATACCACCCTTGTTTTATTGAGATTCTAACTCATCCCCATTATCTGGGGAGAGGACACTGTCTGGCGGGTAGTTTGACTGGGGCGGTCGCCTCCAAAAATGTAACGGAGGCGCCCAAAGGTCTCCTCAGGCTGGTCGGAAATCAGCCGTCGAGTGTAATGGCATAAGGAGGCTTAACTGCGAGGCAAACAAGCCGAGCAGATGGGAAACCAGGGCATAGTGATCCGGTGGTTCTGTGTGGAAGGGCCATCGCTCATCGGATAAAAGGTACGCCGGGGATAACAGGCTGATGGCGTCCAAGAGTTCATATCGACGACGCCGTTTGGCACCTCGATGTCGGCTCATCGCATCCTGGGGCTGAAGTAGGTCCCAAGGGTTGGGCTGTTCGCCCATTAAAGCGGTACGCGAGCTGGGTTCAGAACGTCGTGAGACAGTTCGGTCCCTATCTGTCGTGGGCGCCGGAGACTTGAGAGGAGCTGTCCCTAGTACGAGAGGACCGGGATGGACGAACCGCTGGTGTGTGGGTTGTTCTGCCAAGAGCAGTGCCCAGTAGCTACGTTCGGACGGGATAACCGCTGAAAGCATCTAAGCGGGAAGCCCACCTCAAGATAAGGTCTCCCTGGGAACTTGATTCCCCTGAAGAGCCGTTGGAGACTACGACGTTGATAGGTTCGGTGTGGAAGCGCGGCGACGCGTGTAGCTAACGAATACTAATTGCTCGAGAGGCTTGACTATATAACACCCAAGCAGTCTGCGCAGGCAGACGGGTGTCAAGGTGCGCCGTACCAGGAGCGCTTGACCATCCTGTAAAGTGAACGCAACCGGACTCCAGACTCAATCAGAACTTGTACAGACTTCGGCTGCTGATCCCCGCAATACGGGACAGCGCGCCAACCAAATTGTCTGGCGACCATAGCGAGTGTGAACCACCTGATCCCTTCCCGAACTCAGAAGTGAAACCACTCCGCGCCAATGGTAGTGTGGCATTCGCCATGTGAGAGTAGGTCATCGCCAGACATCAAATACCAAAAACCCCTTCAGGGTTACCCTGAAGGGGTTTTTGATTTGCGGGGATCTAAAGCCGCCACATAACTAGCCCCTGGCTGGAGGCTGGCAGCAGTGAGGTTGTTCTTGAAAGTAGTACTGTAACGGCGTCGATGCCGGTTCGTGGCGGGAAGATGCAAGGTATCCATGTGCTTACCCGACACATAACTCCGCTCGGCCTGATAGCCGAAGACAGCGATCGGCGGCCCTCCGTCCAAATATATGCTAATGCATGCGAAACAATATCAATGCTTGGCACTGCCCCTCTCGGGACCCAACTCTTTGATTGCTGTTAAGGCCTCGGTTGGAGGAAGGCTGTGAGAGTCAGGTATCAATGTTCCGCCTGAAAGAAGTAGACAGCATACTTACAGGGGTGACACACCGTGCACGGTGGTAGGGGCTGACGTACAAATGGTCTTCGAAGAAGCTGCCCAAAACTCACTTCTATTCTGCCTTCGCCATCTCTTCAAGGATGCCATCCTTTTCCAGCCAGATTTCATGAATCCACTCCTGAAACTGTTTTCGGAAGACAGGATCATTCTCATAATCACCAACCTTCATTTCAGCTGGAATCTGGAGTGTTCGGATATGTACATGCACATCTGTACAAGAACCTGACATGAAGTCCCAGAAAGAAAGCTCTTTGCGATGTTCGCCGGGGTAGAAGATGGTGACATCGACTAATGTATCGATTTCATCGGCCATGACGTTCACGGCATATGCCATGCCGCCGGATTTAGGCTTGAGTAAATGTGTAAACGGTGACTGTTGTTTGTCGTGCTTGGCTTTGGTGTATCGCGTACCCTCCAGAAAATTCATGATGGATACAGGCGTGTGGCGAAACTTCTCGCAAGCTCGCTTGGTGATCTCAAGATCTTTGCCTTTAAGTTCGGGGTGTTTGGCTAAGAACTCTTTCGAGTAGCGCTGCATGAACGGAAAATCCAGCGCCCACCAGCACAAGCCAATTACCGGGACCCAGATCAATTCTTTTTTCAGGAAAAACTTAAGAAATGGTATTTTTTTATTGAATGTTTTTTGCAGCACAAGAATATCGGCCCATGACTGATGGTTGGAGATGACCATGTACCAACCTTCATATTGCAGGCTTTCGAGGCCCTGAACGTGGTAACAGGTATCATGAGTCAAATCAAGAATTGTGCTGTTGATTGAAATCCAGTTCTCGGAAATCCGGATCAGCCCGTGTGAGCATAAAGTTTGCCACTGCTGCACCGGAAGCAGCTTCAGTCCGGCAATACCAAGGAGAGGAATGCTATGCAAGATGGTGTTCATTCCCAGTAGGCTGTAGTTCAACATGCCCTTGATGGGGGAGGGGAGTTTCTTGAGCATCAGGGTTCTCCGTGTGGAATGAGTCATTGTAAGCAGTGTAATCAAAATCAATAAATGCACAAGTGTCTTTTATTTGTGAGTGCATACATTGATGGAGTTGCCAAAGGGGAAGGCTAAGTGAATGTGATGGCGTGTCAGTGCAAACTTTGTCATAGTCGCGATACGAAAGAGAAACTCAAGGGCAGGCGCAGATGACAACTGAGAACGAAAACAAAGAAGCAGTCAAGTATGTGATTGCTGAAAGGCAATTGCTAGCCAAAATGAAAAGTGGTGAGGTTCGGCTGATCAAAATGCAGATTGGTCTGCCTGAGCCATTGGAAAACAGATGGATAGCGGAAATAGCCTTGGATGGGTTGTATCCGAATGTCGTCAAAGTACCTGGCGTTGATTCTTTTCAATGCCTTAACCTGTGTTTCGGTGTGGTGCGAACAGCTCTGGAAAAGTTTGTCGAAGCTGGTGGGTTGTTGTATTGGAAAGATGGTTCCGGACCATTGGGTCTGGTGGATATTTTTTCATGAGTGTGTGCCCCGGGGTGTACAGGCATTACAAGGGCGCGTTGTATCAAGTGTTTTTTTCAGCAAAGCATAGTGAAACCGAGCAGATACTTGTGGTGTACAAGGCGTTGTATGGTGAACAAGGGATGTGGGTTCGCCCGCTGGATATGTTCACCGAAACCATAGTTGTGGCAGGTCGGGAAGTCCCGCGTTTTGAATTGCTCGACCCTGGGGCTGGCAGCTGAGGGGGTGTGCGGAACTTTGTGTAAACGGGGTTTCGTTAAAACGGTAGCATCCGGTCTTCGTACTGGATGGTGAATCGATTCAGCGCGGCTTTCCAGTCCCGGATCGGCATTGTCCACTTCTTGCTGATGTTCCGGAGCGC